>DCAF01000045.1:45229-58585 GCA_002311915.1 Sulfurovum sp. UBA1140
ATCCTTGGAGATAGATAATGAAAAGTAAAATTGATGTTGTAAAAACCCTTTTAGATGCCTTACCATTTATTAAAAAGTTTTCAAATGAGAAGATAGTGATTAAATATGGTGGCTCTGCCCAAACATCAGATACCTTAAAACAGCAGTTTGCACAAGATATTGTCTTGTTACACACAGTAGGAATGAAGCCGATTATTGTACATGGTGGAGGTAAAAGCATTACCGATTTACTACGTGACTTGGGAGTCAAGAGCAAATTTGTTGATGGTCAACGGGTAACAACCAGAGAGGTGATGCGTATTGCCGAAATGGTGCTAAGTGGAGAGATTAACAAAGAGATTGTTTCTTTATTGAACAATCAAGGAGGCAAAGCCATTGGTATATCGGGTAAAGATGCCAACTTTTTAGAAGCTATAGCGAAAGATTTCGAGAACTTTGGTTATACGGGTATGATTCAAAATGTTAATCCTGAAATTGTCGAAAATATTCTTGATGATGGCTTTGTACCTGTCGTGGCTCCGATTGCTTCTGCTTCAAAAATTGGTCACCCTGGATTTAACATTAATGCAGATTTGGCTGCAAGTCAAGTGGCAATTGCTCTTAATGCTAGAAAAGTGCTGTTTCTAACCGACACTCCAGGCGTATTGGACCAAGAGATGAAACTAATAAGTAATTTAGATATTGAACAGACTGATGCGTTAAAAAAAGATGGAACAATTCATGGTGGTATGGTTCCTAAAGTTGATGCTTGTATCGAAGCTCTCCGTGGTGGAGTGAAAAAAGCACACATTATAGATGGACGGGTAGAGCATTCAATTTTATTGGAAATTTTAACAAGTTCAGGGGTTGGAACATGTATCGAGTTGTAGAGTATACAACCGTTAATATTTAAGAGAAAAATTATCGGATTAAGAATAAAGTTGAAGTTATAAAAGCTATAATTCTTTCATGAAAGAAAGTATTAAAATATTCTACCAAGACCTTAAAAACTCATTTAAAGATTTGCTACCCATTATTATTGTGGTGGCATTTTTTCAAACATTTATTATTCAGGCTATGCCTGAAAATTTAACCTCTATTGTGATTGGATTGACCATTGTTGCTGTTGGTTTGGCTCTATTTATTCGTGGGCTTGAACTGGGTATTTTTCCTATTGGAGAGAACTTAGCCATAGATTTTGCTAAAAAAGGTTCAGTTTTTTGGTTGCTTCTGTTTGCCTTTACCATGGGGTTTGCCACCACGGTTGCCGAACCAGCACTGATTGCTATTGCCGATAAAGCATCCATTATTTCAGGAGGATTGGTTGATGCTTTTTGGCTTAGAATGACGGTGGCGTTCTCTGTTGGTTTCGCCATTGCTTTGGGGACGTTACGAATTCTTTTAGGGCATCCGATTCAGTATTATATTATTGCAGGGTACATGTTGGTTGTTTTTATCACCTTTTTTGCACCCAAAGAGATTATTGGTTTAGCCTATGATAGTGGAGGGGTGACCACCTCAACGGTTACAGTGCCTTTGGTGGCTGCTTTGGGAATTGGTTTGGCTTCGAGTATTAAAGGGCGTAACCCTATTATTGATGGATTTGGTCTGATTGCATTTGCATCGTTGACTCCGATGATATTTGTTCAAGTGTATGGAATTGTTGTCTACTCTTTGGGTGATGCTTCAAGTGTTGCTGTAGTAGCAGAGACAACCAAAGTAGTTATTGAGACAAAAACCTTCTCATTAGTAGATACACTACTAGAGTTGGTGGGGGTTGTTAAAGATGTTGCACCCATTCTTGTGGTAATTTTCTTTTTTCAATATGCGATTATACGAAAATCTGTACCCCATCTTTCTCGAATTGTTACGGGTATTATTATGGTAATTTTCGGTCTTTATGCATTTATTGTTGGTTTAGAGATGGGACTCTTTCCTATTGGTGAAAGTATTGCTTATGCTTTGACAAGCATGAATAATAACGGGCTTATTTATCTGTTTGGTTTTATGATTGGTTTCTCGACAACCATGGCAGAACCAGCACTCTTGGCGATTGCTATTAAAGTTCAAGGCATTAGTGAGGGGATGATAAAGCAGAATATGTTACGAATTGTGGTAGCATTCGGAGTAGCAATTGGTATTAGTCTGGGTGCATATCGTTTGGTACAAGGTGACCCGATTCACTACTATATTATTGCGGGGTACTCTATCGTTATTATTTTAACATATTTTGCTCCTAAGCATATTATCCCTATTGCGTATGATACAGGAGGGGTAACCACCTCAACTGTTACCGTGCCTTTGGTGGCTGCATTGGGAATTGGATTGGCAACGAATATCGAGGGGAGAAATCCTTTGATTGATGGGTTTGGTCTAATTGCCTTTGCTTCACTCTTTCCGATGATAACAGTGATGGGGTATGGTATTCATGCAGAGTATAAGAAAAAACAGTTAGAAAAGGTTGATTAATGAAATTTACAGCATTGGTGGCAATCATCGAAGATAAAGATGAAGATGCCGCAATAGACGTGGCAAAAGAAGCAGGAGCAGGTGGAGTAACCATTATTCATGGAAAAAATATTGGCTTAGAAGAGAAAAAGGTCTTTTTTGGTCTAACCTTAGAAGAGAATGTTTCACTTTTACTGTTTATTTTACCTAGAAGACTCTCGATGAAAGTGATGAGAGAGCTTCGTTTGAAGTTTAATATGGACAGTGAAGACAACAGTGGTATGGCATTTACCATTCCATTGAGTCACGTGGCAGGTTTGGATACCAAAGAGCTTCATAAGTTTGAAGATAATATAAAAACAATGATATAGAGGAGAAGAGTATGTTAGTAGAAAATGTAATGACCCCAGCAGATAAGTTGGTTAAGATTTCACCCATGGCAACGGTTAGAGAAGCGTTAAAAATGATGAAAGAGAATAAAGTACATTCAGTTATTGTAGAGAAAAATCATGAAGATGGTGCGTATGGTCTGATTACTTTTAAAAATATTTTACAGAGTATTGTGGCCGAGGATGGGGATATTGATCTATTAAATGTTTATGATATTGCTGCAATGCCTGCCATTTATGTTTCTCGTAAACTTAATGTGAAGTATGCTGCGAAGATGATGGTTAATAAGAGTATTAAACGACTTTTAATTACCGATGACAACAAGTTATATGGAATTTTAACCATGACCGATATTATTGAAATTCTAATGGACAGTGTGGAGTAGTCGTTAGCAATGAATTTACAAAAAGTAATCTCTGGATTTTTCTTTATATTGGCAATGACCCTTAATTTTGGTTTTTTTTATGGAGACATTGGAAATCCATTACTGCACAGCAGTTATGAACTTTTTGCTGCGTTGGTGATTAGTCTTATCTCTACAGTTCTTAAAATTGGGGACAAGACTCAAATTGGCTCGGTTCTGTTGGCAAGTAGTTTGGTTGCAGACATACAGTTGATTGCGGCGGCTATTTTTTGGACAGTTACGACCTACACTTCGACCGTAGACAGTGAAGCGATGGCAACGATTGTTTCGCTCTCTGGGGGTGCATTGTTGGCAAATATTACGTCGGTTATCCTTTATATAGGTGAAACACTTAAGTCTAAAAGGTAACCTATGAGTGATAATGCCCTGTGGATTATCTTGCAACGGTTACGAACGCCGCTTTTGGTGATTATTGTAACGTATGCCATTGCCATATTGGGAATGGTACTTATTCCTGGGTTGGATGATAAAGGGGAAGTTTATCACTTAAGTTTTTTTGATGCCTTCTACTTTATCTCCTATACTGCTTCTACCATTGGTTTTGGTGAAACCCCTTATGATTTTACTTATGAACAGCGACTTTGGGTTCTCATCTGTATCTATCTGACCGTAATTGGTTGGTTTTATGGATTGGGGGCTTTGGTGAGTGTTGTTTCAGATAAAACCCTTAAATTTGAGTTGATGCGAAGTCGCTTTAGAAAACAGGTCGAGAAAATTAAAGTAGATTTTATTATTGTTTTGGGTTACACACATGTGAATGTAGAGATTACCAAACAACTACTTGAATCGGGACTAAAGGTGGTGTTTATTGACGAGAGTGAAGAGAATATTAACCACCTTATGTTAGAAGATTTTAGCCAATCAGTTGCCGTGATGGTGGGGAATGTTCTACTCATCGATACCTTAAAAGATGCAGGAATAAGAAAGAAAAATTGTAAAGCCATTATTGCTCTTTTTGATGAAGAGGATAAAAATCTTCGTGTCTCTATCTTAAGTAAATTCTTAAATCCACACGTTAAAGTGATTGCCAAATCAACACTCTATGAGACCACGACCAGTCTACTTGATACGGATATTGCTAAAGTCCAAAACCCCTTTGAAATTTTTGCCAAGCGATTGGACATTGCGTTGACTTCACCTCATGTTCTAATATTAGAAAATTGGATTTATCAAAACAGTGATTTAACCGATATTGCACTCTTTTTACCACGAGGACGCTACATTATTTGTGGATATGGTCGCTTTGGTAAAGCGTTGCAAGAGAAGTTAGAGAAACATGGGATTGATTATGTCTTTATTGATGAGCGTCATTTAGGAAAACGAGAGATGATAGAGAATGAGACGTTTCTTCGAGCCAATGCCGATGATAAAGCGATACTGTGCGAAGCAGGAATTAAAGAGGCATCGTGTTTGATTGCAGGGACACAGAATGATATTGATAATATTTCGATTCTTATTACAGCTAAAAAACTTAACCCCGATATTTATCTGATTGCCCGAGAGAATACTATGGAAGAGATAAGTATTTTTCAGGCGGCTAAAATTAATTGGGTTTTTATGATTGAGTCGATATTGATTAACAAAACAGCACTGTTTTTAGCCGATGCGTTAAAGCACCGTTTTCTAAAGTTAGTTTTGTATAAAGATGAGATTTGGGCGACCTCTTTGGTTAATCTTTTAAAGAGTCAAATCAATAAAAATCCAACTTTGATAACCCTTAAAGTCTGTGAAGATGAGGCATATGCTCTTTTTCATGATCTTGCTTTGGGAGAAGATATTAAGATAGAGATTTTACTGAAGTCTTTAAGTAATTGGGAAAAAAAGAGTGGGGCCATTCCTCTATTAATTAAACGAGAGGCTGAAGAGATTCTTCTGCCATCGAATGAGAGCTTATATATTGGTGATCATATTCTTTTTGCTTGTGATAACTCAAGCAAAGAGGAGATAGAACTGATTGCCTCTAACTGTTATGAACTCCATTATGCACGTTTTGGAAAAGAGAAAGAGAGTCAAATTCTTAAAAAAATACTCTTGGCATTTAGATTGTGAATTAAGCCAAATTCGCTATAATCACAAAATTAAATAACATTAAGAAAGAGGCTAAACCCATGGCAATAGCAACAATCAATTCAACAGAAGATTTTAAGGCATTAGTCGCCGAAGTAACAGCACAAGAGGGTTATCGAGAGCCAATCGCTTTTGGTATCGCTAGAGTAGATAGAGGTCAAAAAAATGCAGATAAGGTGTTACAAGCCAACTATGGATTAATTAATTGGAATGAGAACTTTGGATCAGCTGCTGTTTTTATTAAAGCACTTCAAGAGGCAAAATGTGAGGTTGATTTCTCGGGTTCAGAGTTTGTTGCCACGGTTAATGATAATTTTATTAAGAACGCAATGTCAGCGTTTGCTCCCTATATTGGTGAAGCAACAGGCGATGCTCATAAAAATGTTCAGGTAATCAAAGCACTCTTTGCTATGGATGATGTGGCTAAAAATTTTAGAATTACCTTCTTGTTTGCTGATGAAGCATCACAAAGTGTTGAAGCCGTTTATTTAAAACTTTACGCATTGTCGCTCTCGAAAGTAGCATTACGAAGTGTTAATCTTAACGGTGCATTTGGAATTTTGAGTAATGTAGCATGGGTAGGAAATACGCCATATGAGCTAGAGTATCTAAGAGATAACGAGATAGAGATGAAACTTAATGGTACTTTCCCAACGATTGATAGTGTTGATAAATTCCCAAGATTTTTACAGCATATTATTCCTGCCGATAATACAAGAATTTTAGAGGCTTCAAAAGTAAGAATGGGCGCTCAACTTGCAGGTGGAACGACTGTAATGCCAGGTGCTTCATATATTAACTTTAATGCAGGAACCCTAGGTCCTGTAATGGTCGAGGGTAGAATCTCATCATCGGCGATTGTTGGAGCAGGTTCAGATGTGGGTGGAGGAGCCAGTATCTTAGGTGTTTTAAGTGGTACGGATGGTAATCCTATCTCGATTGGTGAGAATACGCTACTGGGTGCGAATTCGGTAACAGGTTTACCTTTGGGTGATGCTTGTATTGTTGATGCAGGGGTAACCATTTTAGCAGGAACTAAAATTAAAATCTCTACCGAAGAGCTTATTAAGATTAATGAAGCCAATCCCGAAGCAAACCTTAAAGGTAAAGCTACTTTTAGAGGGGATGAGTTGCAATCACTCAATGGAATTCACTTTAGACAAGATTCAACAACAGGTGAGATTGTTGCAAGAAGAAGCACCCGTGAAGTAAAGCTTAACGCTGACCTTCACTAAGGAGAGAGTATGGAAGAGTTGGACATTATTAAGCGTGTTTTTCTTTTGGCTATTGCCAAGCGAGAAGAGGGTGAAACAATGAAAGATACCTTAGAGTCTCTTGTAAATACGGGTATGTTTGAAAAGGGTATGAAAGAGGCTAAACAGACCCTTTTAGAGCTTAGAGAATCTAATCATATTGTTGGTGAGAATCTCTCAATGCTTGGGCTTGTGGTTGCCAATCAGGCAGAAAAAGAGTTTAAACAGTAAATATTTTATTGGAAACACAGACTTTGGTCTCGTAAAATATTGGGCGAGGCTAAAGCCATCGGTTCCGAAAAAAAAGGAGCAAGAATGCGTGTAGATAAATGGTTGGCATCGGTCAACGTAATAAAGCGACGAACCGTGGCATCAGATATGGTTAAGAGTGGTGTGGTTTTTATTAATGGAATGAAAGCTAAAGCGAGTAAAAATGTGGCGATTGGCGATAAAGTGACCATTGAGTATCTTAAAGGTGCAAAGCATTACGAGGTACTACAGATACCCACGACCAAAACGATTCCTAAGAGTAAAAAAGATGAATATGTGAAAGAGCTATTATGAATACAAAAGAACAATTTGAAAAACTCTTTGCCAATAAACTCTCGACCAAAGAGGCACGGGTATTTTTAATTGACCTCTATAACAAAGGAGAGACAGCCGAAGAGATAGCCATTGGTGCTTCGGTAATGCGTGAACATGCTATAAAATTGCCTCTTTCAAAAACTTTACAAGAACAAGCGATTGATGTGGTGGGAACAGGTGGAGACAAGAGTGGAAGTTTTAATATATCTACGACAGTATCACTACTTTTAGCCTCTTTGGGTTCAATAGTTGCCAAGCATGGTAATCGAAGCATTACTTCTAATTCGGGTTCGGCTGATGCGTTAGAGGTTTTGGGTGTGAATCTTAATTTGGCTCCAGAGCAACAGGTTAAAATGTTAGAAGAGACAGGGTTCTGTTTTATCTTTGCAATGAACCATCACCCTGCCATGAAACATATTATGCCCATTCGTAAGTCGATTGAGCATCGAACGATTTTTAATATTTTAGGGCCTCTGACCAACCCAGCAGGAGCCAAAAAATATCTATTGGGAGTTTTTTCTCCTGAGTATATTGAACGAATGGCAAAAGCACTTATTGAGTTAGAGGCATCAAGAGCTTTTGTTGTTAGCAGTGATGATGGAATGGATGAGATAACACTAGCAACCACCACACAGTTTGCTTATATTGAAAGTGGAGTTGTCTCGCAAGGGGTAATTGACCCTCAAGCATATGGTTTTAAATTGGCACCTAAAGAGGCAATATTGGGGGGAAGTGCTACCGATAATGCTCTAATAACTCACAATATATTTGCCAATAAAGCTACAGATGCCCAAAGGGATATAGTTATTTTAAATGCAGGATTTGCTCTATTTGCTGATGGCAAAGCTCGGGACATGAAAGAGGCTTTTGAGATGGCACGTATGGGGCTAGAGAGTGGAAAAGCTAAAAAGCATTTAGAATTTATTGCCAAAGTTTCAAACGGACTGTAATGATTAAAGAGATAATTGCATCAATTGATGAGTTAAATAGTGTGGTAAATTACCTTAATGAGACCACTCCTAAAGATGCCATTATCTTTTTGGTTGGTAATTTGGCTTCGGGCAAAACAACCCTTACTGCTCATATTGCTAAAGCCAAAGGGATAGAAGCCGAGGTGATCTCTCCTACTTTTTCACTGCAACACTGTTATGGAGATGGTTTTTATCATTATGACCTCTATCGTATTGAACATAGCGAATTTATGGAGTTGGGGTTATTTGAAGAGTTTGATAAGTCAGGTTGGCACATGATAGAGTGGGGTGGTGAGGTACTTAAAGCATTTTTACTAGGTGCGG
Source organism: Sulfurovum sp. UBA1140 (assembly GCA_002311915.1). Classification (GTDB taxonomy): domain Bacteria; phylum Campylobacterota; class Campylobacteria; order Campylobacterales; family Sulfurovaceae; genus UBA1140. Next base: position 53,671 of record DCAF01000045.1, read on the forward strand.
GTTATGATGTTTTTACAGTTACGATTACTCCATGTAATGATAAGCGACAATATCAGATAGAGAGAAACTAATGGAAAAGCATACCCTTGAAGCGAAAAATTTATCTAAAATAATCAAAAAAACGACCATTATTCATGACATATCTTTAAGTGTCTCTTCTCGTGAAATTGTGGGGCTTTTAGGACCCAATGGAGCAGGGAAAAGTACCTCTTTTTATATGATATGTGGCATTACCGATGCTACGAGTGGGTCGGTTTATCTTGATGGGGAGGAGATTACCAAACTTCCACTTAGTGCCAGAGCCAAGTTTGGTATCGGTTACTTGCCACAAGAGTCGAGTATTTTTAAAGATTTAACGGTTGAAGAGAATTTACTGATGGCAGCCAAAGCGATGAAAATGGATAAAAAAATATCTGATGAGCGTATTGAAGACCTCTTAACGCTTTTTAATATTGACCCGATTCGTAAACGAACAGGAATTCAGCTGAGTGGTGGTGAACGACGACGTGTTGAGATTGCCAGAGCTTTGGTAGCCAAGCCGAAGTTTTTGTTACTAGATGAACCATTTGCAGGAGTTGATCCTATTTCGGTTGAAGATATTCAAAATATCATTCGTCAGCTAATTACACTCAATATGGGGGTACTGATAACCGACCATAATGTTCGTGAAACATTGGGCATTTGTGATCGAGCCTATGTAATGCGAAGTGGCGAGATGTTGGCATATGGGAGCAGTGAAGCAATCATGAATGATAAAAATGTTCGTAAATACTACCTTGGAGAAAATTTTCATTTTTAAATTTATTTGATTTTACCGTAGTAGTTAAATGATAAAATGGGAATGTATTGAGACCTCTTATGTAACTAAAATACACAACTTAAACCCCCATATTTTATCTTTATGAATTAATCTCTATTTATAACTTCTATAACGCAAAGCTAAGGCATTCTAAGCTATAATCCTCCAAATTTATTTTGTAATAATTAAACAATAGGATGGACATATGGAAGGTGTATTTACTTTTATAGGCGTATTTACTGGACACGGTATAGGTATGGTAATGGCTCACTTAATTTTAGTCATGGGACTTGCACTGCTGTTGGCTAAATATGCAACAAAAACTTTTAGAGCGGTACCAGGAGGTACTCAAAATGTTATGGAAGCATATCTTAGTGGTGTTCTTTCTATGGGAAAAGATACAGTTGGTGAAGATTTAGCTAGAAAGTATCTACCTTTAGTGGCAACCGTTGGTCTTTTTGTAGTGATTTCAAACCTTATTGGTATTATCCCTGGATTTGAGTCTCCCACTTCAAATATCAATGTTACTCTGCCTTTGGCTCTAGTCGTATTTGTTTATTACAACTATGAGGGTATTCGGGAGAATGGTGCTAAAAAATATTTTGGTCACTTTATGGGACCTGTACCAGCGTTGGCTCCATTAATGTTTCCTATTGAAATTTTATCACATGTTTCCAGAATTGTCTCACTTTCATTTAGACTTTTTGGTAACATTAAGGGTGATGATCTATTCTTGTGGGTACTTTTAATGTTAACACCATTTCTTATACCAATAGCACCGTATATATTGCTTACATTTATGGCATTTTTACAGGGATTTGTATTTATGATTCTTATCTATGTTTACCTTTCAAGTGCTGTATTAATAAGTGAAGATCACTAAGAAATTCTTAGTGACTTAAGAGGATTTTAAATGAGACGTTCTTCACCCACATTAAGCCTCTTAATCAATTTTCTTTTGGGTGCTTCTTGGGCTTTTGCCCTTTTAGGAGCATTTGCTCTCTTTTTCATTTTTCTTAGTGTTGGTATTGTTTATGCACTGTTAAGCTCTTTATTGGGATCATTGCCTGGACTCTTTTTTGTACTTTTAATAGAGTATTTTTTAATGCGAGAAGAGAAACTACACGAGTTAAAAAAACAGACCAAACTGCTTGAAGAGCTGGTTGCCAATTCAAAATTATGATAGCGTATGCCATCACTGACCCCACCACACTTAATTTTCAAACTCTCTCTACTGATTTACAACGCTTCTCTAATAATGCTGATATGATTGTTTATCGTGATAAGTCCACCCATACCTATGCTCAAAATGCCAAACGCTTTATAACTGAAGCCAAAAAATACCCGTTTAACAAAGTTTTACTTCATAGCAATGTAACTTTAGCGTATCAATTAAAAGCAGATGGTATTCACCTAACCTCGATACAATTTTCTAAAATAGAAGAAGCAAAAAAGTTAGGGCTTTTTGTGGTCATCAGTACCCACACCCTACAAGAGGCAAAAAGAGCAGAAATATTAGGAGCTGACATGATAACCTTTAGCGCCATTTTTAAAACACCCAATAAAGGGGAACCCAAAGGGGTAGCCGTGCTTCAAGAGGTGGTTACCAAACTCTCTTTACCTGTTATCGCCTTGGGAGGAATTGTAACGGCAGAACATATTGATCAGTGTGAACAGAGTGGAGCAGGGGGGTTTGCTTCTATTCGGTATTTTGGATAGTTAAGATAACCTATCCCGAAAATCCTCATATCCAAACTCTCGAACCACTTCAATGGTTCCATCTTGACGCAGTATTGCAATAGAGGGTAGGGGGACTCCGTTAAAGGTGGTGGCTTTGACCATGGTGTAGTGTATTTGGTCTTCAAATATAATGGTGTCACCAATAGCTAGGGGGGTATCAAAACTGTAATCGCCCATGACATCACCTGCAAGGCAACTGTTTCCTGCTAAACGGTAGGTAAAGGCTCTCTCTCCTGCTTTGTCAGCATCTCTCACTTCGGCTCTGTAGGGCATAATAATGGTATCGGGCATGTGTGCTTCGGCAGAGGTGTCTAAGATGGCAATATCTATCTGATTATGAACAATATCCAATACCGTGGTGACCAAGGTTCCACTCTCCCACCCGATGGCTTCTCCTGGTTCTAGGTAGACCTCTAGGTGGGGGTATTTGGTTTTAAATGTTTTAAGTATCTCTATGAGTTTGAGTACATCATAGTCTGTTCGGGTAATGTGGTGACCTCCACCAAAATTTACCCATTTCATTTTGGGCAATAGGTAGCCAAATTTTGCTTCAAAGGCTTCTAACACATTTTCTAGGGCAGAGGCATCTTGTTCGCAAAGGGCATGAAAGTGCAGACCATCTAGTTCTGTTATAATGGTTTTATCAAAATTGGCTAAAGTGGTTCCTAGTCGTGAATAAAGCCCACAGGGGTTATAGAGTTCAATAGGTGATTGGGAGTATTCAGGATTGACGCGAAGCCCTATTGAGAGCTTGGGATTATGGGCTTTGGCTTGTTGTGCAAATCGTTTAAGTTGATTGGGTGAGTTAAAGACCAAGTGGTTTGAGAGTTTGGCAATTTCTTCTATCTCCTCTTTTTTAAATGCAGGGCTATAGGTGTGTAACTCTTTACCAAACTTTTCATGAGAGAGTTTGGCTTCATGCAGTCCACTAGCACAACATCCATCAAGATATTGTGAAACCATATCAAAGCTTTTCCACAGGGCATACCCTTTTAGAGCAAGTAGAATTTTAACATGGGTCTGCTCTTTAATGTAGGCTAAGAGTTTTAAGTTTTTCTCTAAAAGAGCCTCTTCTAGTAGCCAATAGGGTGTTTTTAGGGGTTTCATCAAATTATCTCCAAGGAAACCTCTTCTATAATCTCTGATTTAGAAGAGGAGGAATTGGTAGCGTTGGATTTTGAATTAAATCTTTGAATATGCACAAGCATAGCCATCTCCTTTTTGTATATTTTTACAATAATTTGAGGTAATATTAAAATTACCACTAGCTCGAACAGCCACTTTTCCAAGATAAGTTCCTATCTTTTTTCCTTTAGTAACTACTGCTTTTACAATATCAACTGTTTGGAAACCTTCTGCTTTCTCTTTGAAAATTGAGACAGTATAGCCTATTTACTCTGCATCTATCTTTTTTTTGCTACGAGAAGCCTTTTGAGCCGTTGGACTTTTTTTATCTTGTAGACATGATTTTTTTTGAATATCCTCTTTAATGTTTTTTAAAATTCCTTTTCCAATCCCTTTCACATTAAGTAGATCTTCTATATTTTTTAGAGAGTTCTCTTTATTATAACTGATAATGTTGCTCAGTCTTTTTTGACCAATTCCTTTGATGCACCCCAACTCTTTGGTTGAAGCCTCTTTGACCTGTTCAAGGGATATTGAAAAGAGTAGTGATGAGCTGAAGATTAAGGGTATAACTATTTTTTTGAACATGTTGGTGTCTCCTTATGGTATTGTTTAATCAGGTTAATTATTTCGTTACTAATGATTTTAACATCAATCTCTCTTGTTTCTTGGTTAATTAAATTAAGTACGTTGGAGGTGTTAAATATCTCAAAATTAATTGCTTTGTTGGGGTATTTCCAATATGGTTTTTCCCAATCTATTGAAATAGCGTTTAATCTGTTTAGCTCTTTGTCTTGAATGTTGTTTTCATCTATAAAATAGAACCCATAATAGATGCTACTGCGTAGCTCAATAAAAAAGTAGAGATTCTCATCGACTTTATACTCTATTCCATAATCTTTTCGATTTTTCTGCTTTTTATAGTATTTTTGTACACTTTTTTCAACGGTTGCATCTCCATTAAGGGTATAGAATTCAAACGTATAATAAGGGGTTAAATGGCTTAGTAATGTTTGCCAAAAACTCAACTGAATGTGAATTTTTGCCTCTGTAATAGAATCTTCTATATTTAAAATTGTTTGCAGATTATTGTCGCGTAGTAGAAACTCTTTCGCTTCCAAAATAAACCCTTTGTGGTAAGATTGATGTGTCAGTTTGTTGATAAGATTGAGATATTGAACCAAGGTCTCTCGTAGGGTCGGTAAGAGTGCTACCTCTTTAATACAACCCTCTAGCCAATGCCGAATCTGC
>DCAF01000045.1:58693-61079 GCA_002311915.1 Sulfurovum sp. UBA1140
ATAGCCTTGATTACTGATGGTTTGCCAATAGGTACTTAGTTGTTCTGAGTGGTCTTGGGTATCAATTTTATTTTCGATAATAATGCTCTGTTGTTTAGACTGAATGAGAATATCAATATTAAATTTTTCTTTAAAAATATTTATATTGTTAATAGAGAATTCGATGCCAAGATCTTTAATAAAGAGTTTCAAAAAAATATCACCCTGTTGGTGTGAACCGTTGGGATTTAACAGCTCATAGATAAATTTTGAGTGTAGATGTACCTCATCATTCTCTTTTCTTAAAATAGAAAAAATATTAAAACTGTTGATAGAAATCTCATCTATTTTTTGATGTTTCATCTCTAGTATCCGAAGTTTGGCAAAGAGATTTTCGAGATAATTCAAAAATATACCTTAAATATTTATTTTAAATATATTTTATCAGGTTTTACTTATGGTTTGGCTGTTAAATATTTTTTCTATATAATGTTGTAAAATTAACAAAAAGGAATATTTCATGAAACTGTTAAAATTATTACCATGGGTTGCACTGTTGGGTCTTATGGGGTGTAGCCATACAAAAAGTAGTGTGGCTCTTGCCTCTATGTCTTCTCCTCAGGCAAGTAGCCCCATGCTCAAAGTTAAAAAAGAGGTAGTGCCTTATGAGGTAGCGATGCCTTCACCCGTTGTTATGCCAGTACCTATGATGATGCCTTCTCCTGTAATGGCAGTAGAACACAATACCGAAGCCTACAATGTGATTAATGAAAATCAATTTAAAGAGGTCTCAACTTCACCTCTTTCAACCTTTAGTATTGATGTTGATACGGCATCGTATTCAAATGTACGACGATATTTAACTCAAAATAATGCACTTCCTCCTAAAGGTGCTGTTCGTATTGAAGAGTTGATTAATTATTTTTCTTATGAGTATAAAGAGCCTCAAGATGATGATAACCCTTTTTACATTAATACAAGTGTTGGTGATACAATTTGGAATAAAAAGTCAAAAATTATTCAGATAGGATTACAGACAAAAAAGCCCAACATTGCCAAGCTTCCTGCGAGTAATTTGGTCTTTTTGTTAGATGTTTCAGGCTCTATGGGGCAACCCAATAAGCTTCCGTTATTAAAGAAATCATTAAAACTTTTGGTCAAACAGTTAAGAGACAAAGACCGTGTCTCTATTGTCGTTTATGCAGGAAATTCAGGTTTGGTACTTGACCGAGCCAGAGGTGATGAAGAGCAAAAAATTGTACAAGCCCTAGAGAAACTCAATGCAGGGGGAAGCACTGCAGGAGGTCAAGGAATTAAATTGGCGTATGATATAGCAGGGAAAGCTTTTATTAAGGGGGGAAATAACAGAGTTATTTTAGCAACCGATGGAGATTTTAATGTGGGTCAGAGCAGTCAGAGTGCTTTGGTTGAACTGATTGAAGCAAAACGAAAAAGTGGTATATTTTTAACTGTTTTAGGGTTTGGAATGGGCAATTATAAAGATTCTAAAATGGAGCAGTTAGCCGATAAAGGTAATGGGAATTATGCCTATATTGACAACTTGTTAGAGGCAAAGAAGGTACTGGTTACACAGATGAGTGGTACGCTTTATACCGTTGCTAAAGATGTTAAAATACAAGTAGAGTTTAATCCTGAAAAAGTACACTCTTATCGATTAATAGGGTATGAGAACCGAGCTTTAGCAAATGAAGATTTTAACAACGATAAAAAAGATGCAGGAGAGATTGGCATGGGACACAGTGTGACAGCTCTTTATGAGATAATCTTACAATCAGATGAGGTTAAATCAAAAGTAGATAAACTTAAATATCAAACTACCAGTTCTAACCACTCTAACGAGTTAGCAACGGTTAAGATACGTTATAAAAAACCAGATGGTGATGTCTCTACGTTGATAAGTAAGAGCATTAATTTGAATGATAAAGAGATTGTTTTAAGTGATAGTAATTTTGCACAGAGCGTAGTAGGATTTGGAATGATACTACGAAAATCAGAGCATAAAAAAGATGCCAAATTAAGCAGTTTAATTAAATTAGCAAAAGATTCAAAAGGTGATGACCGAGAGGGGTATCGAGCTGAGTTTATTAAGATGATGGAACAAGCAGAGTTATTAAAATAACGGTATGGTTTTGGAGAGGGGCTACTTTAACCCCTTTTCCAACTCATTTACAATCTCTTGTTGTAAAACTTCTTTATTCTCATTGGTAATATTAAGAACATGCAGATACAAATCTTCCCCATCAAGCTCAAGCGTAATCGTTCCTGGGGTAAGGGTGATCGCATTGGCTAAAAGCAATTTGTCACTATCACTTTTCAGGATAGTTTTTAGTTTCACAATCCTTGTATTGATAGGTAGTTTGGGATTTAGAACTATCTTGGCTACAGC
>DCAF01000045.1:61200-61713 GCA_002311915.1 Sulfurovum sp. UBA1140
CAATCAACTCTTGAATATCAAGTGAGTTGGTTAGCCCAATCCAAACTAAAAAGAGCAGTATAAATTTTCCGAACATTATCTATCCTTTGGCATGTATAAAAAGTTGTTGCTATTAGCATTTGCCCAAATTGATTCACTCTCTAGTTTCAGAGAGTTTGGAGGGTAAACATCGGTACAGAGGCTACACCAACAGCATCGCCCATAATCAATCCGTGGGATACAGGCACTTCCATTTTTGGGGTTCTGTTCATCCTCTATGGTTATCATATCTATCGCATCATTCATGCAGACATCTTGACAATTGGCACAGCCGATACAGGTAGCCAATAGATTCGTATGAAAACCTCTATACCCCTCTACTTCTGCTTTTTTCTCACTAGGGTAGCAGATGGTTTTAGGGTGTTCAAAGAGTTTCCCTACGGCAGAAAATGGGGCAATTGTCCCCTTTATATCTAAACTAAATTTCATATTTTACCTTTCAATCTCAGTAAGTAAGTACCTAACCAAAATTAA
>DCAF01000069.1:0-323 GCA_002311915.1 Sulfurovum sp. UBA1140
ACGGAGTATGAACTGAAAAAGTCATACATCTACGTGACAGGTTCTAACTCGTCAATGCTTAGTTCAGAGATTGGTACGGCACTTAGTGGGCGTTATGTGAGTGTCGACATGTATCCTCTTGGCTTTGAAGAATTTTTACTTTTTAAAGATATTAAAATAAAGAGTAAAATGGAATTGCTAAGTAAGAAACATCTACTCAACCGTGAGTTTACAAACTTTTTAGAGCTTGGTGGATTTCCTAAAGTCATAGAATATAGTGACAGTTCTGTAAAACAAAGAGAGTTAATGCAGACTTATTTTAACTCGATATTACTCAAAGATAT
>DCAF01000069.1:538-1083 GCA_002311915.1 Sulfurovum sp. UBA1140
GAAAAAGCTTATATGCTTTTATCTATTAATAAGTTTGATTATTCACTCAAAAAACAACAAGCAAATGCTAAAAAATACTACTCTATAGATTTGGGATTATCCAATTTACTGAGAGTTCCTAACCTTAAAACAAGAGGGCATGACTTGGAAAGTGTTGTTTTTTTGGAGTTGTTACGAAGAGGATATAAGGTTTACTACTATAAAACAAAAGGTGATTTAGAGTGTGACTTTGTGCTTGAAAAAAACAGAGAAATTGTTGAACTCATTCAAGTGACAGTGAGTTTAAGAGATGAGAAAACACGAAAAAGAGAGTTAGCTCCTTTTGCTAAAGTTGTAAGTGAACTAGGTTTAAAAGATGTGAAGTTGACTGTTTTGTGTGAAGATGGTTCTGAAACATTGGATGATGGGGTTGAGGTTGTTAATGTTTTGGATTGGTTGTTGGTTTAGAGAAATATAAAGGATTAAAAGATGCAAGACATATACACAGGAACAATGCTACTCTCCATCATCTCCTTTGCTTTCGCCACAGCCATGAGTCCCGGACC
>DCAF01000069.1:1254-1400 GCA_002311915.1 Sulfurovum sp. UBA1140
ATGGTTGGTTTTCCTATCATGGTTATGGCTGTTGGTTTGGGTATGGGAACAGTGTTTGAACTTTACCCTTTACTCTATGACATTTTAAAAGTTGTGGGCATTGCGTATTTACTATGGATGGCATGGAAAATAGCTACCTCATCTTC
>DCAF01000069.1:1521-15222 GCA_002311915.1 Sulfurovum sp. UBA1140
TTTCAATGGGTAAATCCAAAAGCATGGGTTATGGTCATAACGGCTATGGGTTCGTTTATCACCTCTAAAGAGAATGCTTTTCTACAAGTGTTGGTTATTGCATTTACCTATTTGCTCATAGGGTTTTTGTCAACAAATTTTTGGGCTTTGGGTGGGTTTTATTTACAGAGGTTTATTTCTAATGAAAAGAGAGTTAGAGTTTTCAATATTGTAATGGCATTGCTGATAGTTTTTTCGGTTGTGCCGTTTGTTTTTTAAAAGTATAAATTAATACTTATTTAAATATAATAATTAATTAAAAATTTAAATATAGGACTAAAATGAAAAAATTATCTATGATAACTATGGTACTCTTTGTACTTTCTTTAAACTCAGTACAGGCAAAAGGTTTTGGTAAAAAAGACATTGTTAATTATTGTAGCAGTAAAAAACTTCCTACTTCAGGAAAACAGTTTAATGGCATAACTGCAGATAAAATAGTTATGAATTTACTAGCAGGAAAATACAGTTACCCTAATGGTGGGGCATTGCTTCTTTTTACAAACAACTATTATATTTTGAAACTTCCTTCAAATAGAAACGGTATACATGGAACAAGTACAGATGACCTTATGGCTTCAGGTGGTATTCTTGGTGGTTGTAGTAAAGAACAACTTTCAGAAGCGATTAGTAAAAATTCTTTAACTACCAATTCCTTTAAGTTGCTTAAGAAGTACCGTTAAATCTTTTGATATAAGCTTATTTTATACTCACAATGAAGAGTTGGTTCCCAAGTATAAAGCCTATGGATTTGATTTGGTATTTCATTAGGTTGATTTGAATATTGGGCTAGATAGCATTGAAAAAGTTTTAAAAGGGGGAGCATAGTATGTTTCAAAGAGAACGAGAGATTATTGAAGATATTGGGATAATGTTGTAAGATTGTTATTCCCCTTGTTATCAAATTGTTACCATATAAAAGTATTATAAAGCCAATATATTACAAAGGCAAACAATGGGTGGAAGACTCTTTAAAAATTTCTCGTTTTTCTCGGCAACACTCTCGTTTTTTATTCTAATTGGTATTTTTTCTATTCTGTTCACATACGCACAAGAGTCACTCCATGAATTTGGTTTTGACTTTCTGTTCAATGAGACTTGGGAAGTCGATGAGGATGATGAAGGGGGTATTTTTGGTGGTTTTGTACCAATAGTGGGTACACTACTTAGTACACTAATCGCCATGGCGATTGCAACACCTTTGGCGATGGGAATTGCTATTTTCCTTACAGAGATTGCTCATGACAAGTTGGTTAAACCTGTTTCGATTGCCATTGAATTACTCGCAGCCATTCCAAGTATTATCTACGGTATGTGGGGACTTTTCTACTTTGCACCTATTGTTCAGTCTACTATTGGTGGTAATGGGGTTGGGCTTTTAACGGCGGGTATGGTCTTGGCGATTATGATTATCCCGTTTATGGCGGCGATTACGCGTGATTCGATGAATACCGTACCTGATGTTCTTAAAGAGTCAGCATACGCAATGGGAGCAACCAAGTTCGAGGTCATTAAAGATGTGGTTATGCCGTACTCTAAAGGTGGGATTATCGGTTCAATTATCTTGGCGTTAGGTCGTGCTTTAGGAGAGACGATGGCGGTTGCGTTCTTGATTGGTTCAATTATGTCCATTCCAAGTTCGATTACCGATCCAACGACTTCGATACCTGTTCTTTTGGCAAACAACTTTGCAGAAGCAGATGGTTTAGAGATGAGTTCAATGTATTATCTAGCACTATTTTTGTTTGTGGTTAGCTTTGCGATTATTTCAGTAGCAAAACTCTATTTCTTACGAAATAAAGCATAATGGAAAAGGTAAAATAGATGAATAGACTTTTATTAAACAAAATCGTATTGGTTCTCTCAACCCTCTCAGCAGTGATTGGGATTAGCTTCCTTTTTTGGATACTAGCAACGCTTAGTTACAAAGGAATCTCGGCTCTACACATTAGCACTTTTACCAATGACTTGGTAGAAGGTGGAATCAGAAACCTACTTGTAGGGCAGTTTACCATGGCAATTATCGCTTCGTTTATTGCTATACCTATTGGGATGTTTGCAGGAATTTGGCTTAGAGAATACAGTAACAACTCACGCCTAGCCAATATTATACGAAACCTAAGCGACATTATGATGTCAGCCCCCTCTATCGTGATTGGTGTGTTTGTTTATGCACTTTTTGTCGCTCCATTTGGAAGCTACAACGGTTTTGCAGGGATTATCGCTTTGACCATTATGATGATACCTATTATTATCAGTACCACTGACAATATGTTGGCTCTTGTACCCAAAGAGCTTCGTGAAGCAGGAATTGCCTTGGGGGGAAGTAAACACAAAATTATTACACAGATTGTTATTAAAGCTGCTAAAGTGGGGATTACAACGGGTGTACTTTTATCGTTTGCAAGAATCATAGGAGAGACAGCACCACTGCTCTTTACTTCGGCAAACAACCAGTTTTTTACGATGGATTTAACAGGACAGTTTCCCTCACTTACGGTCAGTATCTATAACCTAGCAACCTACCCAGATGAAGCAAGTCGTGAGTTGGCTTGGGCTGCATCGTTTGTTTTGACGGCTATTGTATTGATGATTAATTTAACGGGGCGTTATATGACCCGACATAAGAAGTAGGGTTTAAAAAAGAGGATAAATTTTAAGAGTTTTTGATACATTTATCCTCGAAAATTCGCTGTTTTTTATAAAAAAAACTTCTCTTTACACAATTTTAACTATAATATATGCATGAAACCTGTTCAATTTTTAAGCAATTCTGCTCAAATCGCCAATATTATTAAAGGGCTAACCTTAACTAAGTCTCTTTTTGTCTCTTCTATTCTTATAGGAGAACGCTACACAGGCAAAAAAACATTGATTAAAACGCTATTCCCAAATACTATTTATGTAGATGCCTCTAATGAAAATGAACTAAATAGAGCTTTAGAGAGTTATGACGAAGTTGTAATTTACAATTTTGAAACATTAAACAATATTGAGAGCTTAAATTTTGAAAATAAACGTATTATTGCTATAGCCAATCATGTACATAACAGTGCTTTGATTGCTCGTCGATTTGCCTTTATCTACCAAATGCCTTCACTTTTGGAACGGAGCGAAGATATAGAGATGCTGACGACATATTTTTGTAGTCATACAAAAAAAGAGCTGATGATTAATTTGGAAGTAGAGCTTGATTTAGAGCATATTGATTTATCTGAAAATATCAAGTCACTTAAAGCTTCTATCTATAAACAGATTGTTACCAACAGTTTAACCGAAGAGGATATAGAGAGGATACTTTATACCTATTTGTACAAGAAGATTGAGGGAAATAACGCCTATCGGGAACATTTGGGTATTTATGAAAAACCTCTTATTCAAGCAGGGCTAAAAAAGTTTAAATCACAACTTAAGCTCTCGGCCATATTGGGATTAAATCGAAATACATTAAGAAAGAAGATTCATGAATACGATTTCGACTGATTTTCAATTTTTTATAGAGTATGATAGCAATCCTTTTGTGTTATTTAATGCAGGGGGTAAAATTATCTATTTAAATAGTTCTGCTGAACTTTTGATGGGGTCATGTTCACGAAAAGAGCTGTTTGAGATTACGCTTTCGTATGCACCTAAAACATTGGGATACAAAAAAACACTCATTGACCTCTCTTTTGGCTTTTTTGAATTCTACTCTATTAATGTTTTGTATAATAATGATGATGAGATAGCCATTCATTTGTACAACAAACCCATGGTAAAAATAAATAAAAATGTGAATCTTGATGGGTACACTTTAACCGATTTAAACCTACTGTTTGAAGCCAATATCGAACTCTTTAAAATGCAATATAGTGGAAAAATAACACTTTTTACCGATTATGATTTACCTAAATTTCAAGTACATCAAAACAATTTCTCTTTTCTATTACGCCTTCTTTTGGAACAACTAAAAGATTCAGAAAAAATCGAAATACTTATTAAGATGAAAGTGGGAGAGATAATTGTTGTGGACAAAAAAAGGTATCCTATTGTCATTCTTGAAATCAAAACCAATCGACGTAACCAGAGTAATGATACTGAAATTAAAGAGATTGCTATGAAGAACTACATTAATGCTCATTTTCAAGTTAAGTCTATGGTTTTGGAAATTCCCGCACTTTTTTAACGGGTAGAGGCTCTTTCTTTTGACAAAGCTTATCGGTGTAGAGTGTTCCAAAGGGTACCAGTGAGGCAATAAAAAAGATTAAGCTCTCTTTTTTAGAAAAAGGTGTACTTTTACTCGCTTCAATAAGTTGATAAATAAAGAACATAAACAAGGCTCCATGTACCATTCCTGCGATTTTTGTGGCAAGAGGAAAGCCAAACATGTATTTTAATGGCATGGCAATAAAGAGCAGTATTAAAAAAGAGTATCCCTCTATTTTATTGATTAATCGAAATTTTTTTAAATCAGACATTTTTTATCCTAATATTTTTAAGTAGTATATCCAATCTACTTTAAGCTATAAGGTAAGCCTTTAGCCTAATTTTGCTAAAATTCCAAGATTATTTATGGAAAAGGATTGTAATGAACATTACAGCAACAAAGACCGATACGGCAAATGTATTGGTAACAGCAAAAATTGAGAATTCAGATATTGAGAAAAATCTCAACAAACTTGCTAAACAACTTGCCAAAACTGCTAATGTAGATGGTTTTAGAAAAGGTAAAGTACCTGTAGCAATAATTAAAAAAATGTATGGTGAAAAACTAATTCAAGACGCAGAAAATGAAGCAGTACAAGATATTATTGATGGTGCAAAAAAAGATTTAGAGCTTAAAGTAGAAGATATTATTGGTGACCCATCATTTAAAAAGTATGAAAAAGTTGAAGATGGTGTTGATGTTGAGTTAACAATTTCTCTTAAACCAACCATTGAAGCCGAAGGTTATGATAAATTGGCACCAAGTTTTGATGAGCCTACCGTAGAAGCAGATGAAATTGAATCAAGATTAAATAAACTATTAGAAAACAATGCTCCTTTTAAAAAGCTTACTGAAGAGCGAGCCTTAGAAAAAGATGACCAAGCAAGTTTTGACTTTTTAGGTAAAATTGATGGTGCTCCGTTCGAGGGTGGTAAAGCTGAAGGTTTTGAGCTGATTATTGGTTCAAATCAATTTATCCCAGGTTTTGAAGATCAAATGATTGGTATGAATAAAGCAGAGACCAAAGATGTTACTGTTACTTTTCCAAAAGAGTATCAAGCCAAAGACCTTGCAGGTAAAGAGGCAGTGTTTACAGTAACCCTTCATGAAATTAAGGCTAGAGGTAGTGTTGAGCTTGACGAAGAGATGGTTAAAAAATTGATTCCGGGTGATGATGATGCAACAGCTCAGACAGTAACCAACAAAATTGAAGAGCAGATTAAATCTGAAAAAGTTGCAAAACTTTACAACGAAGAGCTTAAGCCTAAATTGATTGAAGCGTTAGTAGCTGAGTACAACTTTGATCTTCCTCAAAATATTGTAGAGCAAGAGATTGATGCACAAGTGAATAAAAAAGCACAAGATATGAGCGAAGATGAGTTGGCTGAGTATAAAGACAACAATGCCAAAATTGATGAGCTTAGAGACTCGGTTAGAGAAGATGCAACCAATTCGGTTAAAGCTACCTTCCTTGTTGATGCTTTGGCTAAAAAAGAGGGCATTTCAGTAAATGATCAAGAGGTTTCTCAAACCATCTATTATGAAGCGATGATGAGTGGTCAAGACCCACAACAAGTAATTGAGTATTATCAAACCAACAATCTTCTTCCTGCTGTTAAAATGGGAATGATTGAAGATAAACTTTTTTCTAAAATTATCGGTTTAGATAAATAAACTACATTCCAAAAATATCCATCGTGGGCAAGAATGCCCACACTTCACTATACACCTTAAGTAAAAAAAGTGTATGCTCCTATTCAATAATAAATTATCAAAAGGTACCAATTTATGAGTTATATCCCTTATGTAGTAGAGCAGACTGGTCGTGGTGAACGAAGTTATGACATCTACTCAAGACTATTAAAAGACAGAATTATTATGCTAAGTGGTGAAGTTAATGACCAAGTAGCATCAACCATTGTGGCACAACTTCTTTTCCTTGAAGCACAAGACCCAGATAAAGAGATCTATTTTTATATCAACTCTCCAGGTGGGGTTATCACCTCGGGACTCTCTATATTTGATACCATGAACTATATTAAATCAGAGATTGTAACCATCTGTATTGGTCAAGCAGCGTCGATGGGTGCTTTTTTGCTCTCTTCAGGAACCAAAGGTAAACGATACGCCTTACCAAATGCAAGAATTATGATTCATCAGCCATCAGGTGGAGCGCAAGGGCAATCAACCGATATTCAGATTCAAGCACAAGAGATTCAGCGTTTAAAAGATGTTCTTAATCAAATTATGGGTGAAAACTGTGGTAAAACTGCTAAAAAACTTGAAAAAGATACAGAGCGAGATAACTTTATGTCATCTACAGAGGCTGTAGAGTATGGTCTGATTGATCAAGTTTTAACTAAGAGTTTTAACTAAGGTTTGAAATGATTCGCGATATAGTCATCTACCCAGATAAACGTTTAAAACTTATCTCGAAAGAGGTTACCCTATTTGACAATAAGCTTCATCAACTGTTGGATGATATGTACGATACCATGATTAATAAAAATGGAGTAGGCTTGGCAGCCATTCAGATAGGTGCTGATGTTCGTGCGTTAATTATTAATCTTCCACCCGAAGATGAAGAGCATGTCAAACAGTTAAAAGAGGACACCTTAGAGATTATTAATCCTGTTTTTGTCAGCAAAGATGGCTCTTGTAAACATCAAGAGGGGTGCTTAAGCATTCCTGGTATTTATGAAGATATAGAAAGAGCAGAACATGTGGTGGTAGAGTATCAAAATCGTTATGGCGAAAAACAGATACTCGACAATCATGAGTTCTTAGCCATTGCAGTTCAGCATGAAGTTGACCATTTAAATGGTAAAGTTTTTATTGAAAAGCTCTCTTTTATTAAACGAAAAAAGTTTGAAAAAGAGTGGAAAAAACGGTTTAAATAATAACTATTAATTCCTTAAATCCAATCTGTACTTTTGGAATCGGCGTGTTTACACCCGAACCACGGAGGCAGAGCCTTCCGATTCCGAATCTACCAGTTTTAACAAATGTCTACAAAATGAGTAGTAGAGTTATTACCTCTATTTTTTGAGGTTTCTTCAAAACCTATTTTTTTAGGGGTATCTTCCATCTGTTTTGCAAGTGCTTGATTTTTCTTTTTTAGCTCTTGAATTTCTGCTTCTAAATCAACAATTATTTTTTTCTCTTTGGGGTTATAAAAGCTTTGATTGTACTCTTTGCCACGTTTGGTCACTTTAATGGCTCTAAACTTTTTATGCGACTCCCATATTTCAACATCAACCAGTTTGGTTTCAATTAGATTAAGCTTTTTAAGTTCTAAAAGAGAGGCTTCGATGGTTTTAATGTTGAGTCTTAAATCATCTTTGATTGAGGTGAGTTTGTATTTTTCTTGGAAGATAAAATCTTTAACAAGAGTATGGGTTCGATGAGGAGGAATAGCAGACATAAGGAATCCTTGAAAATAAATTTTCAAGAGTCCACTACCAACATCTCTTGATTAAACAGACAAGTTTTAAAAATCAAGCTAAATTTAATCATAAACCTATTAGAATCTTTTTGGAGTGAAGTCGTTGGGTTTTCTAGGCTTTCGGGGCTTCACTCTACTTATCTGTTTTTTAATATCCTCCATTTTCTAGTTTATCTGCTTTGTTTTTACTTATTGTTTTATGTTTTTGATTACTAGGGCGAGGGTTTGGGAAAGTAGGGGCAATCCCCCTGTGGTTGTCCATGCCAATAAAATAAGCTTTATAGTTCGGGTCTGAACGCTCTAATTCCAAAAATGTAAATGGTATAGTAGGAACCGATGGTTTCAGCCTCGCCTTAATTCATTGGCATTGATGTTTACACTCGAACTATTTGGTTCCAAAAAGTTTTACAAGATGTTTAATCCCTTAAATCCCTTCTGGTCTTAACACTCTATTCACAAAAGGCAAAGTCGAGATAATCTTGACCTTGTTCGAGATATGACCTCTTGATTAAAATCGCAACAATTGCAAAATTGTTGTCATGACTAAGGTTCAAGCTACCTTTTTGTAATTTTTGTTCAAATTTAAAGCAAATCCCACAAAGGCTTGGATTTCGCTAACTTTGTATTGATGATTTTACGTATATTTATTCAGAACATTAATATTATATTATATTATGTTTTTTATTGTACAAAACTTAAAATTTGGTATATTTTTTAGTTTTTAAAGGATATTTTTTTGTGTTTATTGCGATAAAATTCACCTGCTAATAGATTCGTAAACATATCATCGGCTAACTCTTCGTATATCTCTTCGACATCTAAAAACCCATCAATAATAAGTGATGATAACCCGTGTAGTGATGCCCATATAATAATGGTCTGTTTGTAGCTCTCCTCTTTTTTTAAAATTCCACTTTTTTGTCCCTCTTCTATGGCGATTTTTAAGGCAGAAAAGCCACTGCAATTTTCATCTTTAATGCTACTGACCTCTTCTCGAATGTGGGCATATTTTTTACCAAAAATGAGTCGATAAAGGTTGGGGTTATTTTTGGCAAACTCTATATATTGTTTGGTTGATAGGTAAAATCTATCTACCAAGGGTCTACTTTTGTCTAAAAGTATGGGAGAGGTGGCTTGGTCAAACTGCTCAAGCCCCTCTACAATCGTGGCCTCGATTAACGCATCTTTTGATTTAAAGTGCCGATAGATGGCAGAACGAGAAGTACCTGTGGCATCGGACAATATTTTAAGGGTTAATTTTTCAATCTCTTCGGTTTTTATAAAGTTAAAAGCGATACTTAGGAACTCTTGCTTTAGGTTTCCGTGGTGATAATCTGTTTTTTGCATGTGAAAATTATAACATAAATTTAATGCTTGACAAGCAATACAAAATTATATTAACATTGTTCACATTAAACTAAGGGGAGAACAAAATGCACCATTACATCAATTTTTTGGACAGTCAATATCCCTGCATTTGTAACTAAACATTGCCCTTATTTTAGACTTGGTGCTGTTACCTGCTCTGTTGAGTTTAACCAGAGATAAAACAACTATTTAAAAACTGGGCGTTCCATCGGCTTGGTAGGTCGTGGTGGCACTCTCTCCACCTTGGGCTTCGGATGCCTCTTGAGCTTCACGTTTGGCTTCATACTCATTTATCTCCATACGTACTTCATTAATTTGCTCTTTGGTGACTTCTGCATCGGCTTGCCATGCTACTTCTATATCTCCACCATACTCTGCACCCATCTCTTCGATTTTTTGTGCATACTCATTGATGTCTAAGCAGATTTCCATAGAGTCCTCTTCGGTGGTGTCTTTTAATTCGATGTACCAACGACCCAAGGCATTGGTTTTTATGGTTGTTTGAATGATAACTGACATGTTTCTATCCTTATTTAGTGTTAATGAGTATTATAACAGATGAAGATTAGATTTTAAATTGACAAAAATCAAATATTATTTGGATAAAATAAGAGTTAATTTTAAGGTAATGGATTGATAGATGGATGCATACGAATATGGTGAACTGCTTAAAACACTCACTGCAAAGATAGAAAATATAAAAAATATTGTTAAACCCGAGGTGGTTAGAATACGTCTTGACGAGATAGAACAACTTCAACAAGAACCCAGTTTTTGGGATGATGCTAAAAATGCCTCGAAGGTCTCTCAAGAGAAGACCAAAAAAGAGCGTATTGTTGCCAAGTATAAAAAGGCGAGTGCTTCAGTTGAGGATGCAACTGATTTTTTTGAGATGGCTAAGAGTGAAAATGATGATGAGACTTTAGAGATGCTTTATGAAGAGGCAAATTTATTAAATCAGAATATTAACGCCCTAGAGGTACAGATGATGTTGAGTGGTGAGCATGATAGCAACAATGCCATTATCTCTATTCACCCAGGGGCAGGGGGGACTGAATCTCAAGATTGGGCAAATATGCTCTATAGAATGTATCTGCGTTGGGCAGAGCGTAAAGGGTTCAAAGTTGAAGGGCTTGATTACCAAGCAGGTGAAGAGGCGGGAATTAAAGATGTAAGTTTTATTATTAAAGGTGAAAATGCTTATGGTTACTTAAAGGTAGAGAATGGAATACACCGTCTAGTGCGTATTTCACCTTTTGATTCCAATGCCAAGCGACATACCTCTTTTTCATCGGTGATGGTCTCTCCTGAGGTAGATGATGATATTGATATTGAGATAGAAGATAGAGATATACGCATTGATACCTATCGTGCTAGTGGAGCGGGTGGACAGCATGTAAACAAGACCGAAAGTGCCATTCGTATTACCCATATTAAAACCAATATTGTGGTGCAGTGTCAAAATGATCGAAGTCAACATAAAAATAAAGCAACAGCCATGAAGATGCTAAAATCACGTCTGTATGAGTATGAGATAGAGAAGAAACAGGCAGAGCTTGATGGAGTAGAGAAGAGTTCAATTGGTTGGGGACATCAGATTCGATCTTATGTTTTGGCTCCGTATCAGCAGATTAAAGATACCCGAAGTAATCAACCTTTTTCTAATGTAGATGGGATATTGGATGGAGATTTAGATCGACTAATAGAAGGTGTACTTATCTCTCAGGTAAGGTAAAGTTATCTTTATAGTCTATTTTTTGATAAAAATAGTAATGATGTCACAATCCTTCCACAATAATGATTTATAGTATGACCATAACAAACAAAAAAAGGATTTAAATGAGAAAAATTACAACATTGGCGTTAACAGCAGTTTTAGGATTGGCAGTAATGACAACAACGGCTTCAGCAGATGCAGCTAAAGGACAAAAATTTTACTCTAAAAAACTTAAAAAGTCATGTGGTATGACAGGTGCAGAGTTTGCTGCAAAACATACTCAAGATGAGTGGAGTGCATTAAACGAAGGTGGTAAAATGGCTGAAGAGATTGGTACACTTTGTAATGATGCCAAAATCAAAGAGAAATTAATTCCACATATTTATGACTTTGCTAATGAGTTTGCAAGTGATTCAGGAAATGTTCCCTCTTGTTAAGTTAAACCTTTATACCTTTATTGAACTCTCACCTTTTGGGGGTTCTCTTCTAAACTTAAATAAAACTTACAAATTTTATTCACAATAACTCCACAATTAGTATTTATACTTTCCTAACGCGTATAGCATAGCAAAGGATTAAGAATTGAAAATACTTATAAAGTTGGCACTCACCTCACTTATTGGTGTAACGGTTATGAGCATCACGGCTACAGCTGATGTTGCTAAGGGTCAAAAAATCTACTCTAAAACGGTTAAACCTCAATGTAATAATATGACAGGTAGTAATTTTGCAGGAAAACATACTCAAGACCAATGGGAAGAGATTTACGATGCAGGTAAATTGGGTGACGAGATTTCTAAGATTTGTGGAGGATTTAAGTTAAATGAAAAATTGCATCCTCATCTGTATGATTTTGCCTATGAGTATGCCAATGATTCAGGAAATGTTCCCAGCTGTTAACCAAATTAAACAACCTTCCTCTAAAAAACCCTCTTATTTAGAGGGCATTATAAATATCATTACTTATCCTTACATCAATATCACTTCTTTATAAATATATTTTTATATTTTATAGTTTTAAGTATCTACTTAAGTTTTATATATTAGACTCTTATTAACTTTTCATTAACTAAGGAGAAACAGATGAGAAAAATAGTAGGACTTTCTATCGTAGTAGCAACCATGGCAATGGCAGGTGGTGATCTTGCAAATATCAATAATACAATCTACAGTGACGACTTAAGAGCAGAGATTGAAGCACTCAAAGTAGAGGTTGAAAATCTTAAAAACAGAAAAATTGAAGCCCCTAAAGCAGACAACTCTGACCTTAATAAAAAGATACAAAAATTAAGTAAACAGTTAAGTGAAATAAAGTCACATCATGGGAAAGATAATATTCAATGGGGTGTCGATTTACGAACCTCTTTGGACAGTATCGAATACACCATGGCAGATGGTTCAAAAAGAGAGAACAGTGACCTTTTTGCCAATAGACTTTGGTTAAATATGTCGTATAAACCATCAGATAACGTTATTTTTAAAGGTCAATTGGCATACAATAAAGCCTATGGAGCTACCCTTCCTGATAATGGTGGAAGTACCTTTCAACGGGGATTCTCTTCGGGGTTTGATACCTTTGATTGGGTAATTAACGAGAACCTAACGGACAATACTATTAAGTTAAGACAAGCTTATTGGCTCTATATTGGTAACAACTTTTTGGGTACAGGATTGGGGTGGACAGGAAGTATTGGACGAAGACCATCGACCACAGGTTTTCTTTCAAATTTAAGAGAAGATGATGTAGCACAATCTCCACTAGGACACCTTATTGATGTTGAGTTTGATGGAGCAAGTTCATTGGTAAAACTCGAAGATTTAACCGATATTCCAGGAATGTCTATTAAACTCTGTTTGGGGCAAGGTGCCACCAATGCCGTCGCTAGATTTGATGGAACAAACGATTCAGCAGCCTATGCAGGTGCTTCTGATGTAGCCGATGATATTCGATTGGGTGGTCTTATTTTTACCCCATATGATGATAAGCAATTTACTGTAAAAACCACGGCATATAAAGCCTTTAATGTCCCTGGGTTTAAACAAGATTTTGCCAATGACCCAACGGGTCAAACCATGGCGTTTGGAACGACAGGAGATATGTTGGGTGCAGGTATTTCTGTATTGGTTGATGGTCTGATTGATGATCCTGATGAGTCAGAGTTTCTTTATGATACTAAAATATTTGCTTCATATGCGTGGAGTAAATCACTACCCGATGCCAACAGTCAAATCATGGGTATGATGGGACCTCGTGGTGCGATGGGTGCAGGTGTTGGTGAAGAGCAGACAGGTAGCTCTTACTGGTTGGGTGCTCAAGTGCCTGTGGCTGTTTTAGGTGGAAAACTGGGCATAGAATATAACCACGGTAGTGAATATTGGAGACCATTTACTTATGGCGAAGATACCATGATTGGTTCTAAATTGGCAACTCGTGGTAATGCTCTTGAAGTCTACTATACACAACCCTTGGCAAAAGGATTAAGTGCTCAAATTAGATGGACAAAAATAGAGTATGACTATACAGGTTCACAAGGATTCTTTGGTGCAGGTGGAACCCCTATTAAAATTTCTGATCTTAAAGCAGGAGCTGCTGCAGGTGACCCAATGTCACAATCAATGTTGGCATCAGTTATTGAAGAGGCACAAGATATTAGAGCCTATATTCGATACAGATTTTAATCGTTTACCCCTATTTAAGAAGAGATGCTCTGCTCTCTTCTTAATCTTCTACGCTACCATTTTTAATACTTATTGCCTATTAAAAAAATTATAATTTGAAATTAATAGTAATATAACGATACCTCTGTTACAATAATCAAAATTATACATGGAAAGAGGAAGTATTATGAAAAGAATTCTATTTATAATGTACCAAAACTCTCTACGGGGAGCCCGTCCACTAAATTGAAAATACTTTTGGGTAACCACATCTACGAAATAATTTTT
>DCAF01000069.1:15282-16956 GCA_002311915.1 Sulfurovum sp. UBA1140
ATAATTTTTTTAATATTTTCTCATAATTTAGCTTAAAAAATGTTATATAAAATAAATTTCTAAGAATTTTTTTTTGGAAATTGGTTATAATTTAAATAAAAGGTAAAATAGTGATTAAAATCGTAACAACCCTACTTTTTCTCGTTCTCTTTTCTGGGTGTTTTTCTGAAGAGACAAGTTCCCAAAAGAGTACGAACAGCAGTAAATCTAGCACATTAGAGACAGCCCCAACTACCCACTCTAGCTTTATATTAGAGACCATTGATAATCAACAATTACATATGGAAGAGACAGCCAAAGGGTTAAATATAAAAGGGTTTGAAAATCGTGTGGTGTTGATTATATTTTTTGGACACAGATGCCCTCCTTGTTTGGCAGAGATACCAATATTAAATGCGTTAACCGATAAAGGGCATACCGATTTAGAGATTATTGGAATAGAAGTGCAGGGGCATAACAAGCAACAGTTAAAAGCATTTGCCAAACGGAAGGGAATAAAATATCATCTAGTTGCAGGAAAAGATTATCAACAATTTTCTAACTACATTATGCAAAAGACGGCTTGGCATGGATCAATTCCTTTTCTTGTTGGCTTTGATAAGCAGGGTGAAGTTAGGGTGGTACATACAGGAGGTCTGAATAAACGTCAATTTGATAATGTTTATAAAAATCTATCGACACCAGCTAAACCCTAAGATTATATGAATTATTTAATCTAAATTGTAAAATTATAAAAAACTTGTCTTTGTTATTATTTTAATATATAATCTTTAATAAAAAAAAGACAAAAATGCATGGGGTAAACCATCAATTATCTATAATGACCTTTTAGATAAATTAGACTTTATCTCTTTTCAAGAGATGGTAGCACAATTTAGTAGAGATTATAGTTCAGATGCAGACGATGATTTACGAATTGCTAGAGCTTACAGTGATGATGAAAGTGGAATCAATTTTCTTTCAACAAGAATTGCAAACATGACCACTTATCTAAAAGAGAAATATAATAAACCTGTATTTTTACCTTATATTTCTATGGCAACAGCCACAGGGTATAATGCTCCCGAACCACGGTTATTGACCATATTTTTAGAAGAAAATACGGTCTTACCCTCACCCAAACGATTGTTCTTTCTTATCTATTAATGCTTGAAAACTGGGCTATTTATGTGGATGGTTATTTTATTGTAACCACCAATAAGATAGAAGACGATTTAATTTTAGGAACAAAAACCATCGAAGCCTCTTTTACACAACTTAAAAAGTTGTTCTTAGGCAAAATTGCTATTAATCAAAATGAAAAGTTTATTATAGAGTCTATCAACGCTGTAGAGGGAGGGGTTCGAGTGAAAATCAAAGATAAAAATGGTTTGGTTATCGAGGTTTTTGATAAAAAGAGGAGCAAGGTTTTAAATGTAGAGGATTGTGAGAGGTGGTTTGGGAATGTAGCATTATAGTCAATGTCAATGAATTAAGGCAAGGCCGAAGCCATCGGTTCCGTATATACAATTGGTATTTTTGGAATCGGTGTGTTTACACCCGAATTATTTGTTTAAATATAATTTTTACCGTTGTTTTTTAATATAAAATTGATATACTGTTAATAGCTTGATTTTTAAAAAAGGGATATATAGTCAATAACCTCTCCCAAGTCCCTCGCTCTGTGTAGGCTCT
>DCAF01000069.1:17223-28221 GCA_002311915.1 Sulfurovum sp. UBA1140
ATGGACGAGGTATCCTTGGAGATATATAATGAAAAAACAGACCGTTCACACCATGATAATGGGACTACTCACACTCTTTGCTGGTTACCTCTATCTTGTTGCCGATACACCTCCTATTCAAAAAATTATTATTAAAGAGGATCCTCTTTTAGATATTGTTGTAGAGGAGAAAGAAGCACTCTCTTATCTTAATAAACTCCGAACGAGCTCAGGGCTTATTCCGTTACATCTTAACCCCATACTTTCAACTGCTGCAAAAAATCATGCCAACTATTTAATAAAACATGGTCGAATTGGACACTATGAAGAGCAGAACAGAAGTGGTTTTACAGGGATGTATAGTTCTCATCGAAGTATTCATGCAGGGTATAAAACTCCCATGCTTATCGAAAATGTCTCTAGTAATAATTTTAGTTATAAAAGCTCTGTTGATGGATTAATGGCAGCGATTTATCACCGTTTTGCATTTTTAGATTTTCATGTTGATGAGATTGGCATAGGAGTAGCTCAACATCTAAAGCAGAGAGGTCAAACGGCTTTTGTTTATAATATGGGAAGTCATAAACTCAACACTCTTTGTCAAAATCAAGGTGAAATAAGTTCAGGAGAACAGGTGCAAAATATCTGTTCAGATAAAAAAATGAGCATTGAAAAAGAGCTTTTTAACGAAGCCCTTCATGCCCATAGATATAAAAATTCGCCTTTGGTTCTCTATCCGTATGAGGGGCAAAAAGATGTACCACCTGCATTTTTTGAAGAACTTCCAGACCCACTTCCTGATCATAGTGTTAGTGGTTTTCCCATTAGTATTAGTTTTAATAAGGCTCGATTTAAGAGTATTAAGATGATTAGTTTTAAGATTTTTGATGAAAAAAAAGTTGAAATAACAGAAACCATCAGTTATAATCATCAGACAGATTTGAATAAAAGACTTAAAAAATTTGAATTTGTACTCTTTCCACTTCAACGATTGGCATGGAATCATAACTATATGGTTAGGGCAATTTATGAAGCCAATGGGATACTCAAAAAAAAGATATGGCATTTTAAAACCAGAAATTTTACCACACCTGTTCATCATGTTACCCCCACTAAAAATAGTTTTCAAATAGAAGAAGGTCAACCAAATATATTCTATTTTCCTCCTCTTTCACAAAGAGATACCTTGGGTAATTTGCAATATCCTGCCAGTTTAGATATTAGCTTTATTGATAAGAATACCATCAAGCTTATTGCCAATAACCCCCCTGTGAATAGGTTGATTTTAAGAGTGGGAAAACATACTTTAAATTTGAATATTAAGAAAAATTAGAAGAGAATAATCACTTTTTTTTACTGAATATTTACCGTTTAATTTGTTATATTTATTGTTTTTAAAGAAAAAAAATAGTCAAAAAACAGATGGTTAATGTTCTGAAGTGTTATTATTATAGTAATTTGATGTTTCATTTATACACAGTGACAACATAAGATATTTTTATAGTAAAAATCAATAATAGTCATGAAAATGATTGTTATTCACCTTTTTTTACCCTTTGAGAGCTTTTTTATGCAAAAAAGGTTATAACTATCTAAACTTTAACTTATATAGTCGAGATTAAACAACTTGCATAATAAAAATTTATAGTGATTGTTAATAGGATTACTTGACTTTTAAAAATAGTTTTTATTATAATCAGCATGTTCCGTACTATTCGTAGTAAATACTAAAATCTAACCAAGGAGGACAAATGACTAAAATGACTAAAACTTCAGAGCAAGATTTGGATATTGTATCAGAGATGAACATGGCTCAATCAAGCAGAAGAAATTTTTTTAGAAAAGCTGCCGTCTATTCAGCCAGTGCTGTAGCTGCAACAAGTATCTTATCACCTGTTAAGCTAAGTGCCGAAGATGATTCAGCAATTATACATCATAAAAAATGGGGTACAACTCTAGGAGATCCTGTAACAAAAAACCATTATGGAATCCCTTCACCTTATGAGCACAATAATACTAGAAGAACCACTGCACTTCTTGCATCTGGAGATAACTATGCATCTATCTCAATGTGTCCAATTCATGAGCAAGAGGGAATCATTACTCCAAATGGTCTTTTCTTTAACCGTTCTCATGGTGGGGTTGCACATGTAGATCCTAAGGATTACAGATTGATGATTCATGGTCTTTTAGAGAAGCCACTACTATTAACACTTGATGAACTTAAAAGATACCCAAGTGTTACTAGAATTCACTTTATTGAGTGTCCTGCTAATGGTGGTCCAGAGTGGAGAGGTCCTCAGTTTAATTCCATTCAGTTTGCCAAAGGTATGATGAGTAGTGCTGAATGGACAGGTGTTCTTATTAAAGATCTTATTGCCGATTTGGGTCTTAAGAAAGAGGCACTATGGATGTTGGCAGAGGGTTGTGATAACTCAGAGATGGGTAGAACAGTTCCTGTTGAAAAAGTGCTTGATGATGCGATGATTGTTTGGGCTCAAAATGGTGAAGCACTTAGACCAGAGCAGGGTTATCCTGTACGATTAATGCTTCCAGGTTGGGAAGGTAACTTACAAGTTAAGTGGTTAAAGAGACTTGAGTTCTCGAAAGAGCCATTCTATGCAAAAGAAGAGACAGCTAAATATACTGTACTGACTCCAAGTGGGAAAGCAATTCAGCATTTCTATCCACTAGAAGTTAACTCTATTATTACATCACCATGTCCAGAGAAACCATGGACAGACCTTAAAAAAGGTGATTTGGTTGAAATTCAAGGTTTAGCATGGAGTGGTCAAGGTACCATTAAGCATGTTGATATTACCTTTGATGGTGGTGTTAATTGGAAAGAGGTAAGTCTTAAAGGGTTGGTTCTTCCAAAATCTTGGACAAGATTTAGTTATATGTATAGATATGAAGGTAAACCACTTCTTCTTGCAAGTCGTGCTGTTGATGATAGTGGACACGTACAACCGACCATTGATCAAGAGACAGCAGTTGTGGGTGTAGAAGCTGTATATCACAGAAATTCCATTTGTACATGGGAAGTTACAGATAAAGGAGTGGTTAACAATGTTCATGTTAGATCATAAAAAAATTATTTCAACGGCAATGATTGCTTCGGCTATCTTCTTTGGAACAGCACACGCAGGTGAACAAGCCATTGATGGTGGTGCTATTTATAAAGTAAAAGATGGCATGTATACTTCGTATGCTGTAAATACACAAGATAAAAAAGATTTTAAATATGGTAAAGTACCATCAAAAACAGAAATTGCTGCTTGGGACATAGATGTTATGCCTGATGGCACAGGTCTACCTGAAGGTAAAGGTTCTGTTGAGAGAGGTGATGAGCTTTATGAAGTAAAATGTGGAATGTGTCATGGTGACTTTGGCTCAGGTGGTCAAGGAAGTCGTAGTACCTATCCAACGCTTTCAGTTGGTAGTGCGAGTACCGAGACGTTGACCAATCAAAGAAATGTACCAGATGCTGATGGACCAAAAAGAGCTATTGGTACGTATTGGCCACAAGCGAGTACACTATTTTGGTACATTCAATCGGGTATGCCTTTCCCTCATCCAAAAAGCTTGAGCAATGATGATACTTATGCCTTGGTTGCTTATATATTATCAATCAATGAAATTGAGATTGATGGTGAGACATTGGATGATGAGTATGTTCTTGATAGAGAGAAGTTCTTAAAGATTAAAATGCCAAACGTAGATGGATTTATCCCCAACATAGATGGTCCAGAAGGTCCTGCTAATGTTAAAAAATTCTTGAATGATCCTAAAAACTATGGAAATGGTACACGTTGTATGAAAGACTGTATTGACCCTAAAGTTAATATTGTAAGAATTAAAGTAGAGATTAATGCATTTGAACCACCTATGTCAGTAGAGCGAACCATGAAAGAAGAGAAAGTTACTGGAAAAGTTCACCCTGGACAAAAACTATATGAAGCAAGTTGTTCTGTATGTCATGCAACCGATGCAATGGGTGCTCCAAATCTAGGAAACAAAGATGCTTGGGCTAGTGTACTTGAAAAAGGTATAGATAAAGTTTATGCCAATGGTATTAATGGTATTAATGCAATGCCTCCAAAAGGTGGAGCAATAGATTTAACCGAAGCACAATTTAAGTCAGCTGTTGATTATATGATTAAGAACAGTAAATAATTTTAACACAACAAATACGACACAATTTTAAACTAGAATTGTGTCGAAAATCATCAAACACAAGAAAGGAATTTACGATGAATAGAAGAAAATTTTTAGGTTTAGGTTTGGCTGCAGCGGTTTTAGTACCAGCAACCACACTGAATGCTATTGACTTTAGAAAGACAAAGCCAGACACATGGACAGCAAAAGATGTTGAGTCAGGAATTGAGGCACTCTATGGTGCAAAACCAACAGCAAGTGATGCTATTACTTTAAAGGCACCAAAAGTTGCCTCTAATGGTGGAGCTATTCCTGTTACGATTAGAACCAAGATAGAAGCAAAATCAGTTGCCATATTCCAAGATGTAAATCCAGAGTCTGCTGTTGCAGTATTTACGGTGCCTGAAGGTGGTATCGTTGACTATAGTATAAAAATCAAAATGAAAGCAAGTGGTAAGATTACCGTTGTCGTTGAAGATAAGGCAGGTAAATTACACTCTGTTGAAAAAGATTTAGAAGTTGCACTTGGTGGATGTGAAGGTTAATAAAAACCTTTAAAATTGATATAAAGAAAGGAATTACTATGGGTAATATGAAAATTAAAGCAAAAGAAAAAGATGGTATTGTTAAAGCTAAAGTAATGGCTAAACATGAGATGTTGACATATAATGCAGCAAAGAAAAAAGGTAAAGAAGCCAACTTTATTACACATATGACGGGTAAAGTAAATGATAAAATTGTATATGAAATCTCTTCAAGTCAATTTTTATCTAAAAATCCACTCTTTAAATTCCAATTTAAAGGGAAAGCTGGTGATGAACTTGAGATGACTTGGATAGACCTTAAAGGTGATACCAAGACTGAAAAGAAAAAAATCAAATAAGTTTCGTGGGCAGAGATGCCCATGTGACATAAATTATTGCAAAAATAGATAACGATATCTCTTTTTTCAATAATTTTCAAGGAAAAACAATTATGCTTAAAAAACTATCCCTCTCTTTCGTTGCTCTGATTATTTTTAATACACCTATCTATGCTGAGACGTTTGATTATAAATTAGAGCCTAAAAAAGTGAGTGAGAATGTTTGGTGCTTTTTAGGGGTACTAGAAGGTCCATCTAAGACCAATGCAGGTGCGATGGTGAATAGTTGTTATGTTAAAACGAGTGATAGTTTTGTACTTATAGATAGTGGTCCTTCGTATCAATATGCGTCTCAAGCCTATGAAGCAATGAGTAAAATTGCAAAACTGCCTGTTCATACGGTGATTACTACCCATGAACATGATGACCACTGGTTGGGGAACTCTTTTTATAAAGAGAAGTTTAATGCCAAAATTGTAGGACCTAAAACTATCAATGAGCACTATAAAGATGGGGACAAGACCCGAATGTTTAATCTGCTTCCTGCCAATGCGATAAAAGATACCAAAATTATTAAAGTAGATATTACTCCTGATAAAACGCTTAATATGACCATTGGTGGTGAAGACTTTGAGATGATTCCTATTGGAGAAAAAGCACATACCGACGAGGACTTTTTTATCTATATGCCCAAACGAAAGGTGCTTTTTGCAGGTGACCTTGCGATGAACGGCAGAATTACCTCGAATCGTCACGGTTCACTGTTGGGGCAACTGAAAGCCATTAAGATGATGAAGAGTAAAGATTATGAAGTTTTCGTTCCTGGGCATGGCTTAAATACCTCTAAAACAGGTATGGATGACGCAGAACAATACTTTACACTACTTTATGAGCGTATACTTAAAGCGCTTGAAGATGAAGTCGATACCGATGAGATTACATCAGTAATTACCATGGATGAGTTTAAAGATAGAGCAATGTTTAAAGCCCTTAATGCTAGAAATGTTTCAGAAGCATTTACAGAGATAGAGTTTAGCGAAGATTAATGCGTTTAATTGGAAAAGTAGTTTCACTCTTTATTTCGGTTAAAGGGATTGATAAACGTGTTGAACAGAGTGTTATAGAGGTTACCACAGAAGGGGTTATGGGTGATAAGTTTTATGCAAAAGAGACCGATAGGTCGGTGCTTATTACTTCTGTAGAGAGTTACCACTTGGCAACCAATAAAGATATAACCATAGAGTACGGTGAATTGGGTGAGAATATTTTAATTGACTATAACCCTTATGCTTTTTCTTTAGGAAGCCAAATTTTTATAGGAGAGGCAATTTTAGAGATTACCCAAAACTGTACTCTTTGTAAAAGCCTTACCAAGATAGACAACAAGTTACCCAAACTTTTAAAGGATGACCGAGGGGTCTTTGCCAAAGTGATAAAAGCTGGGAAAATTAGCCACAATAGCCATATAGAAATTATCTAGCATTATTACATCAAATAAGAATTATAACTTATTTTTTAATATCTAACTTCATAAAAATAAGTCACTTTTAGTAGCGTTCTCAATTAAAATTATCTAAAAGCACACTTTTAATTAGTTTTTATCCATTCATATCTGATACTATAACTAAACGAAATAGATAAAGGACGTATATATGGGATTAAAAAAAATTTCACAAATTGTTGGAGCTTTGGCACTCTCTGCTACTTTTGCACAAGCAACACTGACAGCAGATTTTCACGGTATTAAAGGGAATGCAAATGAGGTTTCAAAAGCTTTTGTTAAAAAAGTTGGAACCATAGGGTATGAGACGGTTTCAAGTAATGACAACATTCAAATACACTACTACAACCGTTATAAAGATAAAAATCTTGACCTTTTAAGTTTCTTTACCATGGTTAATAAAGAAAAAATCAGAGAACTGCTACTTCATAATCCAGATTTTGGTGCTTACGCTCCTTTCAATATGTTGTTCTATAAAACATTGGATAAAAAAGAGGATACCACATGGTATGGACACCTTGACTCTAATTTGATGCTTGATATTATTGGTGAAAAAGATGAAGCAATGCGTACCAAGTTTAAAGATATGGTGAGTGATATGGACAAATTAGCAACCAAAGAGCTAAAGCCAACTGCCTCTAAAAAGCTTGAATTTGATGGTACTATTCCAAAGCAACCTCTTCTTAAAATGGTAAAAAAGTTTGAAGGTGTTGATGACCTCGAAGAGTTTGTAGAAGAGTTTATCTCTCAACATGATGTTACTTTTAGCAAACATGAGTTTATTATTGCAGGATTTATTGACTTTAAATTTGAGTATGAAGATATGGAGTTAGAGTTTGATAAATATGATGCCTATTGGGTATCCTCTTTGTGTCACTTTCAGTTTTCAAACTCGGTCTTTAACCACGGTGAACCTCAAGCAGGTGTTTATGCTCCATGTTCTGTCTATTTCTACATTCCAAAAGGAACCAATGAGCTACACGTTGGATATGCAACCGTTGAGAACTGGACAAGAAGTACAGGTATTGATGATAAAGCCAAACTTGATTACATGAATAGAATTGCTGATGAAGTTTTAGAAGTCTTTAAAGAGTTAGGTTTTGCAGCAGAAGAGACAGGTGGTGTTTCTGAAGAAGCAGGGTCAACTACTAGAGATTTAGTAGGTGAAATTGCTGAACTTAAAGCGTTGGTTGGTAGATTAACAACAGAAATTGAAGAGTTGAAAAAAAAGGTAACGAAGTAGAAAAAAAATATCTACTGATATTAAGAAAGAGCTAAAAAGAGCTTATAACTAAGCTCTTAGTTTAACTATTGCGTAACCCCTCATACTCTTTGGGTATGAGGTAATCTTCTGTCTTCATCAGCTCAGAAAACAATCCCTTTTCAAACCCCAATTCATAAAGTCTATCTAGTGCTTTAAGCTGTAAAGCAGAGAGTTCTACTGACTCATCAGAAGCATACATATCTAAATATTTACTCAACATCTTATCTGAAATACGCACCAAATTTTCATTTTCAAGCCGTTGGCAAAGCTCCTCTTTTTTACTGTTGGCAACCTCTACAGCATCAATCAAGATGTTCTCTACTTCTATGGCACGATTAAGGGGAAGTGAACGACGAATTGCCATGCCACCTAAAGGCAATGGCAAATCGGCTCCTGCCAACTCTACCCAAATGTCCCACATCTCTTTTTCGACCTCTAAGCTATCATCAAAATCTAAAATTGATTCATGAATTAATACCCCAGCATCAACCTCTCCACGAACCACTGCTCCCTCTATCTCTAAAAAATCCATATAAACAGGACGTGCTTTAGGATAATAGAGTTTAAAGAGCATGGCATTGGTGGTATATTTTCCCGAGAGAGCAACTTTGAAGTTTTGTTTAAGTTGCTTCTCTTTACGACGAATCACTTTTGGACCATACCCATTACCAAAGCTTACAGCTGTTCGTAACAGAGCATACTCATCTTTAATAAGGGGATACATTCCAAAACTAATGGCAGATACATCATAGGTACCTTTTAAAGCCTCAACATTTAGTGTCTCGATATCCAAACCAATATTATTAAATACATAATCTTCGGTTTTAACCCAACCAAATTTAATTGCATAATACATAAATATATCATCGGCATCAGGAGAGTGGGCTAGTTCTATTTTTTTCATTCTATAACCTAGTATTTTAAATTGGCATATTTTATCTAAAATACGGTTTGAAAAGTTTAAATAAAATTACGCGTAAATACTCTCTTTATCAAATTTCATTACAAGTAACGCGTAAAAATGGACTCTTTTTTTATTTCTATTTGATGTTCCAAGTGCTTGACATACCTCTTTAATGGCAATATTTAGCTCTTCATCACTTAGTGTTAATCCCAATTTCTTTTTTAAAAAATTCTCTTTTACGGTTTCTAGTTCAGTAACTTGTCCACAAGCAACAGTATCTGCATTTTTATTATAGAGTACAGGTCCTAAGCCTATGGCTACTTTACTCATCAACTCATCACTAATTACAAGACCTAATTTTTTTGCTTCAGCAATCATCGTTTCAATTTTTTCTTCTCTTTTTCCCATTTTGTTAATCCTTATAGTTTTATATATAGTTAAATTATTAACTGTCATACTAATTTACCATTTTATTATTTTCATATCGTTTATTTAAAATAAGTTTTCCACTTTTATTGTACTTTCTGTACCTACCATGACGCATATTGTTATAATATTCTGCTTCGAGTTGAATTTGACCATTACTAAAGTAGACACGCTCCCATCCATGTTTATGCCCCATCTTATAAGCTGTCTCTCGTCTTAACTTACCATCAGAATAAAAAATAGACTCTACACCATCTTTCTTGTTTTCTTTATAGCCACACTCCCACTCTAAAACCTTATTGGTATTGAACCATCTTTGCAGACCATTTTTTAAACCATTTAAGTAATTACTCTCCCACTCAATCGAGCCATCTTTATAATACTCATTCATCGAGCCATCTTTTTTTCCATCTTTAAAATGGGTCACTGATTTTAAAGCATCATTACTGTAATATGTTTTTTTGATTGAAGTGTTTGACGTTATATCTGTAGAGTAGGTCGAAACATTAAAAAGTTTATTCCAGTTAAGAAGAACTATAATTACTAAAATAAGCGTAAACATTATAGTTAATTTTTGAACCAATACTGGTGTTAATTTTAACTTCTTCATCTCTAATATATAATCCATAATATAGACTTTAACATAAAAAAACTTTAATAAGTATTAAATATCGTATTAATAAATTTTATTTATTAATATGAAAATAGAGTACAAATTAATTTAAAAAGAGAGGAAAAAATGAAATTATTAATCATGGTTCTGTTATTTACCATCGTCACCCAAGCCGAAACCATCAAAATCGCCGTAGCAGCCAATGTCTCTTACGCCATAGATAACCTAAAGAAAGAGTTCAACAAACTCTACCCCAATACCAAAGTAGAAGTCATTTTAGGAAGCACAGGAAAACTAACAGCACAAATCAAAAACAAAGCTCCCTATCAGATTTTGATGGGGGCAAATATGATGTACCCTGAAGCACTTTATAAAGAAGGTTTTGCAGTAACTAGACCTTTGGTTTATGCACAGGGTTCATTGGTGTATCTTTCTAAAAAAAAGCGAGATTTTTCAAATATTATGAAGCTTTTAAAGAGTGATGAAATCAAAAAAATAGCCATTGCCAATCCTAAAACAGCCCCTTATGGTATTGCCACAGCAGAAGCTTTAAAAAATGCAAAAATTTATGATGAGATTAAAAGCAAATTTGTCTATGGAGAGTCTATCTCTCAAACAGTCACTTACGCTATAAAAGTAACCGACTTGGGTTTCATTGCCAAATCATCACTCTACACTCCTCACATGGCTCACTTTAAAGAGGGTGAGCATTGGGCAGAGCTTGATTCCAAGCTCTATACACCGATAAATCAAGGTATTGTTATCCTCAAAAAGGGTGAAACAAGTGCTGAAGTTTCAGCCTTTTATGCGTTTATCTTTTCTAAAAAAGCAGAGAAGATATTTAAAGACTTTGGATATACCATTCCATGAATCAATTCACAGCTACCGTTAAAAAAATAGAGCGTGTAGATAATCTATATCTGGTCTCTTTTATGCTGGGAAATCAAACCATTAAGATGTTGAGTTTGGAGTTAAATGAGCTGTTGCAGGTGGGTAGCATCGTTAAATTAAATGTCAAATCAACCAATATCGCTCTTGCTAAAAATTTTATAGGGATTATAAGTTATGCCAATCAGTTGAATGCTAAAGTGGTAGCAGTCAATAATGGTACATTGTTAAGTAGTATTGGGCTTGATGTGGAAGGATTTGCATTAGAGAGCCTGATTACTTTAGAGGCTTCTTTAGAGATGAAGTTATTTGTGGGGGATAATGTTGTAGTTTTGCTGAAGGGGAGTGAGGTTTCGGTTTTAGATATTATGAATGGCTCATAGAGATGATTATATTAAAGCTT
>DCAF01000075.1:0-17682 GCA_002311915.1 Sulfurovum sp. UBA1140
CAGTTTGATTTATCTTTTATCTCTTTGGTTTTGAATGCAGATTTTGGAATATTTTTGTGGGTCTCTCGCCAATATGGTGTTTTTGTAATGGCTTTAGGTCGACGTAGTCCTAGTGAATCCTTGATACTCCACCCCATAAATGAGGTGGAGTATCAAAACTATAATAGATATATTTTATAACTTATTGAAGATTTTTAATAAAGGGCAACACAGAAGAGAATCTCTTCTGTGTTAAATAATATTAGTTTGAAGCGTTTGTTTCAGCAGGAGTCTCTGGAGCTACTTCAGCAGGAGCTTCAGGAGCCTCTGTTACAGGAGTAGATTTTTTATAGAAACTTTTTTCAAGGAACTGTGCCATTGCTTTTGGATCATAATCATAACCCTTAGCAATTAATTTTTGCATGTTGTGTTCCATTACATCATACTCGGTAGCTGATGATTGGTTTAATCCACCATTTTTAACATCATAAAGGTCAAGCTCTAATTCACCAGCTTGTCTATCATTTAATGCTGGTGCTTTTTTCTTAACATTACCTTCACCATTGTCACCATGACACTTTTTACAAGAGGTCTCATAAACTTCTTTTGCTGATTTACTATAAGTAATCTTATCACCAGCAGAACCCTCTCCACCACAACCTACAAAAAGTAGCATTGCAGAAGCCGATATTAACGCCAAATTAATTTTTTTCATATTTCTCTCCATTTCTCTAATTATTACGCTCTACCTGAAAGCATGCCGTATTGTGTCATAGGTTTAAGTGCATAAACTTTTAACAACCACCAAATCCATCTCTCTTGTGAAGGGTCTAGTGGGAACGATGGTGTCGGTTTTTTAGTCCAGTTGAACTCTGCTAACATAACCGTACCAATACTTGTAATTAATGGACATACGGTATAACCATCATATCTTGCCGTTAAATCTTTACCTTCCATAAGTGAAATAAGGTTGTCTACTAGAACAGCATACTGCTTTCTAGCTGATCCACCTGTTTTACCCATTGGAATACCAGCAATATCACCAAGAGCAAATACATTAGGGAATTTAATATGTTGAAGTGTCTCTTTATCAACAGGAACCCAACCTTTTCCTGAACCAATTTCTGACT
The DNA here is from genome assembly GCA_002311915.1 of Sulfurovum sp. UBA1140. GTDB lineage: Bacteria > Campylobacterota > Campylobacteria > Campylobacterales > Sulfurovaceae > UBA1140. Next base: position 1,110 of record DCAF01000075.1, read on the forward strand.
TTCCAATCTCTTCGGCTGCGACCATTGGTGGAGTGATGTGCATAAAGTCATAAGGTACAGTAACCTCTTTACTTTTTATCTCGATTCCATACTCTTCAAGATCCTCATCCCAAGCACCTTTCTCTTTCCAGTGTCTGTTAAAGGTAGCTGTTTTTCCATCAGGATCAACTGCAATAAGATTGTGTCGGTAGTTCCATTTCATGTCTCGCTCTTCAAACTGTTTTTGAATCGCATTGTGATACTCAGGTACACCAAACATTTTAGAACCATTCGGATAGAATATAAGTTCAGCATTCTCTCTAGCACCTGCTTCTCTTAATCGTGCATCGGTTAGATACATAATCTTTTTAGGAGCTCCACCACATTTAATCGGTGTATTTGGGTGAGTAAAGAGACCTTTTACTTTTTTACCACTTTTTGCATCAGCAATAAATTTTTGCATCTCTGTCCAAGTATCGGCTGAACCATCTTGGAAATAGATTGAAGCCAAACCATTTTTACCAATAACTTTATCAACAGCAGAGTGATCTCCTGTAGAGCTGATAGTCTCAGAGATACCAAGACCTTCAATTTTTGAAAAGTCTAACTTAAGACCTGCAGCAATAATCATATAATCATATTTAATGGTCTGTCCACCTGATGTTTTTACTGTATTATTTTTAGGGTCAAACTCTACAGCCTTCTCTTTAATCAGCGTTACACCACTAGGAAGGAAATCATCTCTTTTATAAACAAGAGCCTCTTTATCCCAAATACCTGCAGCTACAAGTGTTTGACCTGGTTGATATGATGTTGATAAATCAGCTGGTTCAAGTAATGTAATATCTGGATTGTCCAAGGTATTGGTTAATTTAGCAGCCGTTGCCATTCCTGCTAAACCACCACCAACAATCAAAATTTTACCTTTAGCTCCACTGGCTCTAACTTCTGTTGTTGTTCCTGTAGCCATCAGTGCTGTAGCACCACCTAGACCAAATACTTTAATGGCATCACGACGAGACATTCCCTCACCTTTAAAGTGAGCGTCGATAAGTTCCATTCCTTCTTTTAACATTTTATTGTCCAAAGCTTCTCCTTTTAATTACAATTTGATTTATTTTACCTCAAAAATATAAAATATAAAAGAAAAAAGTTAATAAACTCCTAATTTTAGATAAGTATAACAAAAAGTAAATACCGTTATTAAATTAAATTTATTTAACACTGTTTTTTCCTAATAATTTACACTTTTTATAATACTTTTTCGACCATTAATTGCAAATTTATTCGATTATTAAAATGATTCTCATTAATTGTATAGACAACCGAAACCCTATCAAAAACTTGAAATAGAGCATCTGTTTTAAACATTACACCTTGTAAAATAGCACCATTATGAGCAAAGGTAAACCTTCGATGCTCTTTCTCTTTTCCCATACTAACAACTTCTTGAATAATTACATTATGGGTTACAAATTTAGGACGAGGGTTACCCTGCCCAAAAGGTTCATATTGTCTCATCATATTTGTTAAATCAAAATTTATCTCTGAAAAATTCAAAATACCTAAAATATCAGGATCACTATATGCTTCATTATAATTTTCATTTAAATAGTTTTGTTGTAACTTCTTTTTAAATGGTTCTAAATTTTTTAAAGGAAGAGTCAACCCAATCGCAGCATGGTGTCCACCAAACTTATCAAGAAGCTCTCGGCATGATTCGGTTATTTTAAAAAGGTTACAGATATGAAAGCTTCGTCCACTCCCTTTAAGATTTCCCTCTTTACTTTTAGTTAAAACAATGGTTGGTTTTTCAAAAGTTCGCCCTACCCGTGCAGCCACAATACCAACAACCCCTTCATGCCAATCATCACCATAAACAACAATTATGTTATCATTAGGGTCAACTTGAGTTAAGGCTTCATTGGTAATCTTCTGTTCAATTAATTTTCGACTGTTATTAAACTCCACCAGTCGTTCCAAACGAATGGTGGCATCTGCTTTATTAGAACTCAATAAAAATTCAACCGACCACTTTGCATCATCCATTCGTCCTGCACTGTTTAAAATAGGAGCTATCTGAAAACCAATATCTTCTGCATTTAAATTCACTTTATCCAATCTTTCCATAAAAGCTTTAATGGCAGGGAGTTGACTTTGACTTAGGAGTTGTAGACCAGAGAGAACCATTGCACGATTAATATGTTGAAGGGGCATCATATCGGCAATAATGGCGATAGAGACCAGTGCAATATAAGATTTTATATTAATATTACTTTTCAGTGCCTTATTAAGTGAAGCGATTAAATACCACGCAATTTGGGCTCCACAAACCTCATCATAAGGAAAATTACACTCCTCTTGTTTTTGGTCAATAATGGCATAAGCTTCAGGTAAAATATCGGGCAGAAGATGATGATCGGTAATAATTAACTCTATATTATACTCTTTACAAAGCAATGATGCTTCAACAGCAGAAATACCATTGTCTACTGTAATTGCCAAATCATAATCTTTAATTCTTGAAACAACCGTTGCAGAGAGTCCGTAACCATCTTTAAAACGGTTTGGAATAATCCACTCTAACTCTATCCCTATTTCGTTAAAAAAAAGCTTCATAAGCGTTGTAGAGACAATTCCATCTACATCATAATCACCAATAAGCACAATTTTTTCTTGTTTTCTAATCGCTTGAACAATACGCTCTGTTGCTCTGTTCATATCTTTAAACGAAGAGGGATGAGGAAGATTAGATAAAGAGAGAAAACCATCTTGCTCAAAACGACCATTTAAAATTTTCTCTATTTTAACTTTAGTTAAACTCATGGGTTAAAGCAGTTTTAATAAAAGCTAAAATTATTGGACTGGGTGTTTGCAAACGAGAAGTAAACTCAGGATGAAATTGAACCCCTAAGAACCAAGGGTGATTGTCTATTTCTACTGCTTCAATTAATCCGTTAGATTCTCCTGTAATTTTCATACCATTTAGTTCTAACGCTTCTCTATACATTGGGTTGGCTTCATATCTATGTCGATGACGTTCAAATATGGTTGAAGCTTGATAGGCCTCTCTTAGATTTGAGTTCTCTTTAGTATTACACTCATATTCGCCCAAACGCATGGTGCCACCCATGGGTGAAGTGGTGGTTCTAATCTGTTTCGTTCCTGCTGCATCTATAAACTCATCAATTAAGAAAATAATTGGTTCTTTGGTATCTTTATCAAACTCAACAGAAGTTGCCTCTTTAATTCCTAAAACATTTCGTGCAAACTCTATCATGGCTAATTGCATTCCCAAGCAGATACCCAAGAAAGGAATATTATGCTCTCTAGCATATTGAATTGTCTCTATTTTACCCTCTATACCACGTTCACCAAAACCACCTGCAACTAAAATAGCGTCACAATCTATAAGATATTTTTTTGCACCATTATTTTCAACTTTTTCACTATCTACCCATTTAATTTCAACTTCTGTATCAAGATGAGCACCCGCATGAATAAGTGCTTCGGTTAAAGATTTATATGACTCTTTTAAATCAAGATATTTACCCACAAAAGCAATGGTAGTTTTTTGAGTCGGTTGTATAATTTTATGAACCAATTCACTCCATCGTTGCATATTGGGTTTAAGCTCTCCAAGCTCTAATTCTGTAGAGATGGGTTTTAAAATATCTTGTGCCATAAAATTCAAAGGTACTTCATAAATAGTAGGAGCATCAACAGCTTCGATAACTGAGTGTTCTTCAACATCACAACTGTAGGCTATTTTACGTTTAATATCATTGGGTATTCTCTCTTCTGCTCTAAGAATAAGCATTTGAGGAGTAATACCTATACGTCGTAACTCTTGAACTGAATGTTGGGTAGGTTTGGTTTTCAACTCACCTGCTGTTCTAATATAGGGCAAAAGAGTTACATGAATATTCATAACACGTGTTTTTCCCAATTCATGTCTTATTTGACGAATGGTTTCAAGAAAGGGCATTCCCTCCATATCTCCTGTGGTTCCACCAAGTTCAACGATTAAAATATCTTTGGTTTGACCTGCTAAGATAATTCTCTCTTTAATCTCATTGGTAATATGTGGAACAATTTGAATGGTTTTACCAAGGTACTTACCCTCTCTCTCATTTTCAATAACCGTTTTATAAATTTGTCCTGTAGTAAAGTTGTTGTTCTGAGTTAAAGCAGTATCTAAAAAACGTTCATAATGTCCCAAATCTAAATCTGTTTCTGCACCATCTTTTGTTACAAAGACTTCACCATGTTCTAGTGGTGACATGGTTCCAGGATCAACATTAATATAAGGATCTAGCTTTAATACTCCGACTCTAAAGCCAGAATGTTTTAAAAGCGTACCAACACTAGCTGCTGTAATCCCTTTTCCTAGTGAAGACAATACTCCACCCGTTACAAATATATATTTGGTTTTGTTTTTTGACATTCATATACTCCTCATATTAAACAATTATCGGCATTATAACGGTTATAAATTTTTTGTCCTTTAAAACAAAAGGTAATGTTGGTTCATTTAATAAAATTTCGAACGCTTCATCTTCAATTTGAGACATAAAGTCTAAAAGATAACGACTGTTGACATTAAGTTCAAAGTTTTCAAGTGAAGTTTCTATTAAAATTTCTGTTTTGGCTTCAATGTTGTCTGTAGCTAGTGAATTAAAAATAATAGAATGACTTAAAAAAGTAATTTTAATATCTTGAGAGATGGTTGTAATCATTTTGATTGAATCAATCATCTCTTTTTTAGGCAGTCTAATTTGATATTGACTCTTTTTAGGAATAATTCTTTCATAATCGGGAAAATTTCCATTAATTAATCTACTAAAAAAATAGTAATTTTCATTTTCAATAATAAGATTATTCTCATCATAGTGAATTTGAATTTGATTAATAAAAAGTTTTTGAATTTCAAGTATTGCTTTTTTAGGAATAATAATAGCCAACTCTTTGGTACTTTGATTTTCAATTGTTGCTACAGAGAGTCGTCGAGTATCGGTTCCTACCAATTCTGTTTTTTGACTTTTAATATTTAAGAGTGCACCATTAAGTTCAAACTTCGGATTATTATTGTCAATAGAGGAGGAGATATATTTTAAGCTTTTAATTAAATTAATTGAATCAATATTTATTTGAGACTTATTTTCAATTAGAGGAAAAGATGGAAAGTTTTCTGGATTAAAAATTGGAAGTTTAAATTTTGATTTTTTTTGCTGGATATGTAAATGGTCATTAATCACTTGTAGTGTAATTTCGTCATCTTTTAATATGCGAATAATATCTAAGAGCTTTTTTCCATTGGCTGTAGCTTTTCCCTCTTCTTCAATAATAGAACCATCTGTTTTGATAAGAAGTCCTATTTCTGAATCTGTAGCTTTTAAAGTACAAAAATTATTTTTTGCTTCAATATAGAGATGTGAAGTAATTTGACTGGCATCTTTTTTTTCGAGAAAAGGTTGCAGATTAATCAGCATAGATTCGAGTAGTTGTTTTGTAATATGGATTTTCATTGTTTTTCCTTTTTTTCTTTGTTATATAAGTAGTAGTAGTAGTAGGGGGGTGTGAATATGTGAATAACCCTTTCAAAGCCCGAACTTGTGGTCAGGTGTCATGTGAATAACTATGTGAATAACTTTAAAGTTATTCACATATAAAATTATAACTTTTTTTTAATCAATTTGAGATGTGTTAAAACTACCCGAATTAATTTTATTGGAGAGTTCTTCGAGTTGTAATTTAAAATTTTCATCTCTTTCTAAGACTTCGGCTATTTTTCTCATGGCATGGCTAATGGTGGTGTGGTCTTTCATCCCAAAATAGAGTGCAATTTGAGGCATAGAGTTGGGGGTAAGGTTTCGTGCAAGATAGATAGAGATACGTCTAGCACTCACAACATTTTTTGTTCGTTTTTTTGATTTTATCTCAGAGAGTTTGACATTCAACTCTTTTGAAACAAGCCTTACAATATCATCAATAGAGATGTTAACCCGTTTCTCTGCCAACTGCTCTTTAATAACATTTTCTGCGAATTCTAAGGTCAATTTTTGATTCATTAGACCACTGTAGGCATTAAGTTTAATGATGGCACCCTCTATTTCTCGGATGTTGTGACCCATGTTGGCAGCTAGAAAGTTAATAATCTCTCGGTTAAGATCAATTCCATCAATTTCACATTTTTTTTGAATAATGGCAATTTTAGTCTCAAGTTCAGGGGGTTGAATGTCTGCCATAAGACCCCATTCAAAGCGACTCCGTAATCTGTCGACTAGCCCAGAAATTTTATTGGGATGCCGATCAGAGGTGATGATAATTTGCTTATTAGCTTGATGCAATTCATTAAAAGTATGGAAGAACTCCTCTTGTGTTTGCTCCTTTCCAGTTAAGAATTGAATGTCATCAATAATGAGTACATCGCACTCCCTAAAGTGCTCTCGGAACCTATCCATGGTCTGTGAACGAAGATGTGAGGTAAATTTGTTCATAAATTGCTCAAAGGTTGTGTAGATAATTTTTTTACCCAATGAGATCTGATGATTTCCAATGGCTTGAATAAGGTGTGTTTTTCCTAGTCCAACACCCCCATATAGAAATAGGGGGTTGTATATGACACCTGGCTTCTCTGCAACACTTTTAGCAGTCGTATAGGCAAACTGGTTAGAGTTCCCAACTATAAAGCTTTCAAAGGTAAAAGAGGGGTTTAATATGGTACTTTTTGCTTGATATTTTGGTTCACTATTTGTTTGTTTTTTTCTACTTTTTAAGGGTGTTTTATCACTTTTAACAGAGATAATAATCTTCGGTTTAACTCTATTTTCAATCTCGAAAAGCTGGGATATCTGCTCTTGATATTTGGTTTTAATCCATTTTGCCATAAAAATATTGGGTGCATAAAATTGCACACGGTCACTTTTTGAAGCCTCTTCATCATAAATAAGTTGTTTTAGATGGCGTTTCCACTCCTTTTTACTTATTTCTTTCTGAAGTTGTTGAATTACCTTTTTTCCTATGTTCATATCTCTCCAATTCTTAATGTGAATAAACATGTGAATAACATGTGAATAACTTTCGTGAATATTAGCTAAAGTTGGCTAAAATACGGGCATAGTAAGGGGTGTGATAAAAAGTTATTCACATCCCCCCAAAGGATGTGAATAACTATACTAGGAATCGACCCAGGAACCCGAAATTTAGGCTATTGCGTGTTAGAATTTAGATGTGAACAACTTTTTCTAATTGAGGCAGGTTTGCTGAAATTTAAAAAAGATAAACTTAAACATCAAATTTCAGAATTATCTAATGGATTAGATATGATTCTTTCTGCACATGAAATAGATGAAGTGGCAATAGAGGATATATTTTTTGCCCATAACCCTCAAAGTGTTTTGAAATTGGCTCAATTTAGAGGGGCTTTATGCCTAAAAATACTGCTTCATGTTGGAGATTATGAAGAGTATACGCCTCTGCAAGTTAAAAAAGCAATTACAGGTAATGGTAAAGCAACCAAAGAGCAGGTGGCATTTATGGTTAAACGACTGTTAAAATTGAAAAAAGATATTAAACCTTTTGATATTAGTGATGCAATGGCTGTGGCGATTACTCATGCTCAACGGGTTAAAATTAGGAAATTAAGGTAAGTCTTAAAAAAACTTTAATAATATTTTAAGAAAATTAGATACAAACTACTTTTCACCTTAGGTATTTATAATGAATTGATAGGAAGAATTTATGATAGTTTATGAGATAAAAATGGCATTAATAAACTTTATACACCATATAGAGAAGGAGTTATATTTTGAGGCTCATGAGATACTCGAAGAGATATGGCATAAAGCCAAGAAAAAAAATCACCCTCAGACACTTTTGATTAAAGGATTAATTAACGCTTCTATCTCGTTTGCTCATATTAAACGGGGAAGAAAAACAGCTTTGAAATCAAGTAAAACCACCATTAAATCTTATTATAGATATAAAGATATGTGTACTCCTTCTATTGAAAATTTTGATATATTTCATACGGCATGTTCTACAATAGATAGACACCGTTATATTACTTTAATAGATGGGGACAAGGAGCAAACTACGTTGCTCCTATAAAAGGGGAAGTGAAAAATAATAGATTATTGAGCTTTAATATCCATACCAATGGTAGAATCTTTAACTTTACTTCCTTTACTATTTAAACGAGAAAAAAATGAAATTAAATCAACTTCAACTCTCTATGCAGATTATAACTGTTGTTCCTCTTTTACTGTTTTTATATATCTATACCAACGCTATCTATGTGACAATGGTGCTTACTTTACTGTTTGGGTATCTTGTCTATCGACAGCTTAAAATGGGGGGAGTTATACACTCTGGGCTATTGACACTTTTAGTGGGGAGCTTTTTAGTTTATGCCTTTTATGGACTGGGTAGTCAAGAGGCACCTCAGGAGTTCGAGGAGTTTAATGGTAAAAAAAGTAGTGCTATATTTACGTTTGAGAAGCCCGTTACGATTGATGAATTTGTCTATTATATTGGTATTGATAAAAACAGTAAATTTAGATTGGAATACCTAGAGGGGAACGAGTGGAAGCTTTTTTATAAATACAATAAGGCTTTTCCTTTCTCTTTTCGATGGAACCGTGAAGATGTGAACCAAACGGTAACCTCGAAAGTGCGTCTACAGCTAACCAAAGGGGAGTTGATGTTGGGTGAAGTACGTTTTATGCACAAAAATATACCTCTTAAAATGACCACAAATCATATTTTGTTAAATAATGACCCCAACTTAACCGTCGATACCACCTGTTATGGGGGGATGTTTTTTGATGAGATTTATCACGCTCGAACAGCCTATGAAATCATTCATGGATTAACGGTTTATGAAACGGTTCACCCCTACTTGGGAAAGATATTGATAACCCCTGGTATTGAACTCTTTGGAATGACTCCTTTTGGTTGGCGATTGATGAATGTATTGTTTGGGGCATTGTTTATCGTTGTAGCGTACTTTTTTGCATTAAGGCTTTTTAAAAAAGAGCTGTTTGCATGGGCGGGGGCATTGATGATGACCTATAGCTTTATGCACTTTACACAAGCCCGTATAGGGTTGATTGATACTTTTGGGGTGGTGCTTATTTTTGTATCTTATTACTTTTTGTACCGTTTTATTCTTAAACAGACCCTTTCGTTATTGCTGTTGAGTGGACTCTTTTTTGGGTTGGCAAGTGCGGTGAAGTGGTCGGCTGTTTTTGCCTCGTTAGGGTTTATGGTGATTGCTTTGTATCTTATATTTAGTAAGTATCCACTAAAAAAACAGTTTAAAGGCTACAAATTAATACTCTATGGTTTATTGAGTTATCTTGGTGTGGGCTTAACCGTTTATACGCTTACTTTTTTTGATATTTACATAAAAATGGGAAGTTTTCAGAGTATTATTGATTACCATACCAACATGTTTAGTTATCACTCTGCTCTGAAAGCGACTCACGCTTATGGCTCTGAGTGGTGGAGTTGGATTATTGACTTTCGACCCATGTGTTACTACCGAGAGATTCAAGGAACCCAATTTAGCTCTATTACCGTATTTGGAAATCCTGCACTCTTTTGGATAGGAACGGTGTCCATACTCTATCTTGGTTATGTGACGATTCGTAAACGAACTCTTGAAGCCGTTTTTATACTTTCGGCATTTTTGGGACTCTACTTGCCTTATATGTTTGTGAGTCGTGTGATGTTTATTTATCATTTCTATTATGCCGTACCTTTTATGATACTCGCACTGCTCTATTTATGGAAGGATTTAATTGACTACTCTTCTAAATTTATAAAACCATTTTTTATATTTTTAATGATTGTTGCTGGGCTTTTTTTGCTTTTTTATCCTGTATTGAGTGGATATGAAGTACCAAAGACCTATGTTGATGATTACTTGATTTGGTTCAAAGGTTGGTGGCTGTAGAATGTTTGTTGGAATTAAAGAGAAGGAGTGCATACTATGAAATTGGGAATTGTCATACCCTGTTATAATGAAGAGGAGGTTTTTGGTGAGACCACCCGACTCTTGGGAGAACTTTTTGAATCAATGATAGAGTCAGGAGCCATAGATAAAGAGAGTTTTATCTGCTATGTTGATGACGGAAGTAAAGATAAGACATGGGAATTAATCGAACAGGCTTCAGAAGAGTTTGCTCATTTTAAAGGGATTAAACTCTCAAGAAATTTTGGACAGCAAAATGCACTCATTGCAGGGCTTATGCAACTTAAAAACAGTGCCGATGCCCTTATCTCGATGGATGCTGATTTACAAGATGATATTATGCTCATTAAAGAGTTTGTTCAAAAATACAAAGAGGGTTATGATGTGGTCTATGGGGTTCGAGAAGACCGAAGTAAAGACAGCAGTTTTAAGCGTAATACGGCTGAACTTTTTTATAAAGTGCAAGATTTTATGGGCATAGAGAATATCTCGAATCATGCCCATTATCGACTATTAAGTCAAAAGGCACTGAATGCATTAGCCCAATTTAAAGAGATTGATATGTATCTGCGTGGGGTGATTCCTTTGATAGGGTTTCGCTCTTGTAGCATCTACTACACACGCGATGAACGCTTTGCAGGAGATACCAAATATTCAGTTAAAGCACTCTTTTTATTGGCTATTGATGGGATTGCTTCTTTTTCAGTCATGCCCCTTCGTTTTATTACAGGGATTGGGTTTTTGCTTTTTATCTTTTCACTCTTTATGATTGTTTGGATTTTATTTGAAAAAATTGTTTTAAACAGCACCGTTGACGGGTGGGCTTCGATGATGACCTCTATCTATTTTATTGGTGGTATTCAGGTGATGAGTATTGGAATTATTGGTGAGTATATCGGACGCATCTTTCAAGAGGTCAAAGAACGACCCCGTTATTTTATAGATAAAGAGATATAGTTTATATGCTAAAAAGAGGTGCTTTGGGGGAGTTTCTTCGATACAATCTTGTGGGAATTGTCAATACCATGGTTGGTTTTTCGATTATTTTTTCATTAATGTTTATGGGTGTTAGCCCTGTACTAAGTAATTTAATGGGGTATGCCATTGGTTCGGTGGTCTCGTTTTATCTTAATAGCCGATACACCTTTAAATCGACCCAACCCACTAAAGCACAGGTTGTTAAGTTTTTTACCATTCTACTATTGAGCTACTTTTTAAATCTTTTGACACTACAGTGGTTATTAGAGTTAATTAACCCCTATTTGGCACAGTTTTTCTCGGCAGTAGTCTATACGGTTAGCTCGTTTTTATTGGTAAAGTTTATTGTTTTTAAGGAGTCCTAATCTTAAATATTAAAGTATTTGAAAAGCTTGGAATCGGAAGGCTCTGCCTCCGTTGTTCGGGAGTAAACTCTCCGTTTCCTATAAGAATGTTGCTTTTAGTAGTTTTGGGGATGGTTTACTATTTTTTAATAACGGTAACCATCTCACCCATTCAAAATCTTACTTTTGTGGTCAATTCAAATATTGACCAAGAGGTAAAGTTTCATATACAAGTTGAACATCAACGCTCAACATTAAGCTGTAATGGTCAACCCGTTATTTTAGATAACAGTCAAAAGCACGATTACTTCTATCGTGGTCAAGAGGAGGTGCTTATTCCTTTGTATCGGGGTGAAAACCCATGCCAAGCCCAGTATATACTGCCCAAGATTAAACAGAAAATTGGCTTTTTAGACTTTACAGTGCTGTTTGCGCTTTGGGGAGTTCCCCTCTATCAACTTCTATTTTTTATATTTATGTGGGGAATGGATAGATTAAAACAAAAAAATAGGTCAGGAATCGGAGGGCTTTTCCCCCATGGTTCAAGAGTAAACGCTTCGTTTCCAAAATTACTAATTTGGTTGATGGGAATAACCGTGCTTATCGGTGGTATTATTAGAGTAGCCTATTTTCAAAAGTATGGTATTATGGTCTTTCAACACGATTGGCATGGACATATTGAGTTTATTGAGTATGTTGCTCAAAATTGGAACTTGCCCTCTATACCCATGAAAAGCCTAGAGTTTCCCCAACAACCCTTATATTATTTTATTACAGGGGGGTTATACTCCATTTTAATAGAAGTCGGATTGAATCATGATAATGCACTCTATGGTATTGGTTACTTTTCACTCTTCTGTTCAATGGTTTTTCTGCTCTATTCATATCGTTTAATGGGGATTTTAACTGACAACCGATGGGTACAACTCGTGGCAATAATCTTTATTGCATTAACCCCCTCTATCGTCTATTTGAGTGCTAGAATTAACAACGACTCTTTGGTCATGACACTTTCGGTAATCTCTATCTATTATAGTATTAAGAGTTATCAAGCAGGATTTCAACAAGGCTTCTTTGTGGCTTTAATTGCTGTAAGTCTGCTCTTTTTAACCAAGGTATCGGCATCTTCAATAGAGCTTCTGCTCTTTGCACTGCTGTTGGTGGCATATTATCAATCAAGTAAAAGCAAAGAGAATGCAATAAAAAAGCAACTCTATTGGTATGGCTTGGTGGGTATTTTTCTTTTAACCTTTACCCTACTTCGGGTCTATATGCCATTGGAAGAGAGTAGTTTTTATCTGGTCAATAGTGCCAAGTACCCCAAACAGACCATCGAGGCGTTAGACTTTAGTTATTTTGCCTCTTTTAATATTATAGATTTAATCACTGCAGGGCAGAGCCATGTCTTTGGCAAGGACAGCATACGACACTCTTTTTTAACCTATCAATATGGTACCATGTTTTTTGGGGAGTCTAATTATGCCTATTTTGTCAATAAGCACCCCTCTCTTTTTATAATGATGCAGAGTGTTCTTCTGTTGGGGCTAATCTATCTGATTGGATTTGTTGCCTATCTTATAAATCTACGTCATGAACCCCTGTTGCATAAAATACTCTTTGGCGTACTCTTTATTAACTTTATGTTGATAATAAAATTTCTCTTAATGTACCCCTCTATCTGTAATACTGATTTTAGATACTTTGTTGCCTCTTTTATTTTATTGGGATTTATCTTTGCTCAGGGGCTAGAGTATATTACACCCACTCCTGTTTTAAAAGGGGTGGTGAATATACTATTAATAGGGTTGGTTGCTAGTGAAATACTCTTTTTTTATGGGTTGTTGGTTTGATGGTTGTTGACTTTAAGTATTAAAAAGTTCTTGGTCTGTTCTACTTTAGTAAAGTAATCACGGTTGTAATTATTAAAAAGTAGAGCTTGTATAAGAAACGAGTTATAGAGTTTTGGTTTAAGCATTAAAACTTCACCATTATTAATAACAATATAAGAACCGTTAGAAGAGATATAACTCTTTTCCAACTTTATTTTTTGGTTATTCACAATAGAAATTTTTCGTATTTTTAGACTACCTGCACTTGAAGCAATGGTACCTTTTTTAATATCAATGGTAAAGGTAGCTGTTTGTAATATATTTCCAGAAGGTTGATACCTTTGGTTTAGATACCCAAGACTTAGCATATTACTACGGTGGGGTTTCCCTGATTTTAGATTGAGATTTGAGAATGACTCTATAACTTCTAGTGTCGAGAACATATGATTGTGTAGAAGTATATAGATGTCTCTATTTGATTTTTTTGGTATAAAACTTTTTTTCTCTAACTCTTTGAGATACTCTATTGGATGGTTCTGAATAAAGTAATCCATAACTTTTGGAATACCCTTACTCTGTCCCTCTCTGTATTGGTTAATAAAAAAGGTAGAGGCATTTTTGACAAAGGTTTCGCTATTACTTAAGAGTATCTTCGAGACAATAAAATTATCTTGTTGATGTTTTCCATTGTCTATTAATGTATTCAATTCAGTATAGTACCAGAGTGGCCAAGAGTAGTCCCACCAACTTAAGATAAAATCTTCTTTTTTTGAGTCTTCTTTTAGGCTCTTTAATGCCTCTATATCTTGGGTTGAAGAGAAGAGTATGGGGGAGAGTTTTTGGTTGTGGTTGAGTATATTTAAGAGTGCAAAGATTAAAACCAGCACTAAAAATAGTTTACTAATTCCATCTGAAATTTTACTCGAGAAACCTCCACCATTAACTAAAATTATTCTAAACAAGAGGTAGACACCAAATACCAATGCAAAGGCAAAGGGCATTACTCCATAAAGAGTAAATCTTGTTCCTGCCACCACAGAGATAAGTGCAATGGCAATGAGTGGGAGTGTTAGTATCATACTTCTATATTTAATTAATAGAGCAATATATCCTAAAAGAGCAATAATAAAAAAGGGTAATGTTCCCGAGATTCTATTTGCCAATTGATTAAAGTTTAGATTCTTAGCCTCTGAGACACTATCTAAATCAGATTTTAGTTGTAGTGTACCTTGAGACGAGGTTATGGTAATAGAGTTGTTTTTATTTAAATAGTTCCCCACTCTGTCATAATATTTAGAGGTGTTTGCTAATAGAAAAAATGTGATGATAGCAATCATAAAAATAGATAAATAGTGTCTGTAGTCAATATTATCAAATTTATTAATCATGGTAAAGAGAATAGGAAGTAGCATTAATAAAATAATATTGTAAAAAAATGCCAAAGGTAAAAGAGCTACAGAGAGTATTAATAGACTCTGATACGCATAAATACTTTTTCTCTCGAATAGAAGAGTATAGAGTAAAAATATCATAACAATACTTAGAATAATAGGGGCTGAAGAGTGATACCATAGAGCAAAAATGACTAAAGTAAAAGAGGCAAGTAGTGCATGAGTAATTTTATGACTTTGGGTCAGTCTTATTAAGAAAAATATGCTTAAAAGAGGAAGCATGGCATTAAGTATATCGGTATCGTAGTACCCTAAATGGGTTCGATAATAATAACTGGTCATAACCGAACCAATTAACGCCGAATAGAGACCCATCCGTACTATTTTATAATGGTTGGCGATAAGAATAATGGGTATAATAATTAATGAAGAGAAAAAGGCAGGTGCAAAAAATAGAACGGTATCTAGCTCTAATCCTGTAATTGTAACTACCCCATAAAGAAGATAAGCAGGAGTATATTCTGAAATAAAGGGGTAGGATATTCCATTGAGTAGTTGATTGGTATAAAATCCATAAAGACCTGAATCATGTGTCCATGTGGGGATAATGTTTCCCTGAAAAAAGTAGTGGTCATGTTCAGAAAATTGATAGTATAGGAATAGTCGAATTGCTACACTAAATAGGTATGCCAATAATAGATAAAGAACTAAACTCTTATGGTTGGCACTGCTTTGCTTTATATCTAAAAACTTTTTTAAATGACCCATTATATTCTATCCCATAGTTGTAAATTATGCTCATTATAATTAAAAAAAATTAATTATAACTGATAGCTTTTTAAAGAGCTACCATGTTAAATTATCTTCAAAGCTATCAAATATCTTTACTTTACTTGTTTTCATAATTTTATTATATTGAAGCTGTATCCATTTGTTTCTTGCTTTCTTTAAAAGGTACTCTCTAATATCTTCTTTTACCTGGTTAAGTTGGCTACTATTGGCATGATTTTTTTTATGGATATAGATAAGAAAAAATCTTTTGTCTCTCTCTATAATATGATTCACTAGACCTGTCTTTTTTATGTTCCACACAGTATCAAAAAATGTTTTTCCACTCTCTTCTTCTGTCATAAAACCTGCGTAACCACCGTTCATACCTGTTGCAATATCAAGAGAGTTCTCTTGTGCTAAAAGGGCAAATTTCTTGATGGAAAATGGTTTGTTTTTTAGTTCATTGAGAAGCTCTTGGCTTTGGTTTTTATCTTTTACTGCAATAAAAGAGATTTCTATATTATTAGGATAACTATACTCTTTTTGATGCTTTTTATAAAAAGCATCAATCTCTTTATCTAGGCTTGGTCTATTTTTGGCAACCTCTTCAAGTCCAATGGTTTCTAGTGTTATTTTTTGAAGTAATAACGTTTTGATTAATTCATCTTGTACTACTCCTTTATCGGCTATAAAAGACAACTCTTTTTTTATATTGGAATCAATTTGTGTTTGATATATTTCCTGTTCTTTGGTGAGGCTATCTAGAGTTAGTTTATAATTGATATATTTATCTAAAAAAAGTTTTCTTTTCTGACCTTTAATATTTTGATACATTAAAGGCACTGTTTTAACATCATATTCTTTATTATTAATCGCGTAAAGAGGATTTATAACTTCATTGCTCATATCTGTAGAGAGTTCTTTTTTCTCTTGGCTTTGATTATTCTCTTTGTTCTGTTGTTGATTTTCAGAACAGCCTACTATTAAAGCTAAAATAATAGCTCCTAGAGTTATACCTATTTTATCTATTTTCATGTGTGATGGTTCCTTTTGTTATTGTGTTTACTGCTCATAATACCCTATCTATAATTAAGAAATAGATATATGAAATATTAAGAGAGAGAAGGAAGATTTGTTAATTTAGTGTGGTAAATTATCAATTTTTGATAATTTACCGAGGGTATTTTTAATCAGCAACGTCTGCAATGGTAATGGTGACTTGTAGAGTGCTTGATTTTCCATCTGCTTTTGCTTCGGCAGTAAAAGTATAGCTTGTTTTTCCCGACTCATAATCAGGGGCAA
>DCAF01000075.1:17755-18027 GCA_002311915.1 Sulfurovum sp. UBA1140
GCCACTAATACTATAACTCACACTGGCGTAATCCGTAGCATTTAAAGTAGTGGCTGATGTTTGATTCTCATTCACGGTAACTGAACTGGCACTTGTGAATTTAGGTGGTTGAGTATCTTGAATAATGATGGTTCTTCTGACTTCGTCAGCTGCATTTCCTGCACTGTCTTTAACATTATGTATAATATCAAACGTTCCTATAATCATAGCAGGTATGGTAATACCACTACCATTAGTGATAGTAACTCTAGAAGAGATGTCTCCATCTATAT
>DCAF01000075.1:18327-18525 GCA_002311915.1 Sulfurovum sp. UBA1140
TGTTCCACAAAGAAAGCCTTGTATTTTTTCTTGAGAATTTAAGCACTCTAAACATCCACCAGAAATGACTTCATTTATCTCTTCTAAAGTATCAGTTGTTACCCCTGTAACACCTGCTTTCTTATAATCTTCGAGCGTTAATGCAATACCATTACCACTAGACTCTCCATAATTTGCAATGGTTTGAATGGCTTTCTC
>DCAF01000066.1 GCA_002311915.1 Sulfurovum sp. UBA1140
ATAAAAATAGCAAAAAGGATTTAAATGTCATCAATGCTCAAAACTGAACATTCATCGTATCTTAAAGAGTATATAAATAGCGAAGTTAATTGGTACCCTTGGGGTAAAGAGGCTTTTGAAAAAGCAAAGAGAGAGAAGAAGGCAATCTTTCTCTCTATTGGATATAGTGGTTCACAATGGTGTGAAATGATGAAGAGTGAATCATTTAATCAACCCTCTATTATCAAACTTTTAAATCAAAATTTTATTAATATTAAAGTTGATAAAGATGAACGTACCGATATAGATAAATATTATAAAAATGTTTATAAATTAATGAATGGTCAAAGATGTGGTTCACCCATATCAATATTTATGACCGAAAATGCAGAACCCTTCTATACTGCTACATACATTGCCCCTTTGCCCCAAGGAAATGTTTTAGGATTTGAAGAGCTTCTTATTACTGTTGTTGAAAAATACCGTAACGATAAAATAACCATGGTTCAAAAAGGAAAAGAGATTTTAAGCTATATTCATCCCAATGAAGAGAAAATAGAAGCAACTCGACTTAATATTGATATTTTAAATACCATTAAACTACAAACCTTAGAAGTTTTAGATAAAGAAGATGGAGGTTTTGGTCAAGCACCCAAGTTTCCACACACCTCAACCCTAAATCTTATTTTAGATGCTTATGAGATGACCAAAGATAAAGAGCTACTTAAGGCTGTTTTATTGACCCTTAAAAAGATGGCAGTTGGGAAATTTCATGACAAACTAAATGGTGGCTTTTACCGATACTGCAATGATAAAGCATGGAATATTCCAAGATTCGAGAAAACAGCTTACGACAACGCCCATTTAAGTGCCATCTATCTACGTGCATATCAGATAACAGGTGATGATTTTTATAAAACAACTGCTTTTAAAACCATTGATTTCATGTTAAACCAAATGTCTACAGATAGACTTTTTTATGCCAACAGTGTGACCAAAAATGATGGATCTGATTTTACCGATACAAAAATTATTACTTCTTGGAATGCCATGATGATAGATACCCTCTTTAAGGCAAGTCTCATTGATAAAAAATACTATGATAGAGCAGTCTATACACTAGAGACACTTTTAGAGCAACGCTTTATTAATGGTCAACTTTTTCATACCCAAAATATAGAAGCTTTTTTAGAAGATTACGCTTATTTAGGAACGGCTCTTCTTAGTGCTTATCGTGTTACAGAGCAAGAGGAGTATTTTATCTTGGCAGAAACGCTCTCTAACCGAGCCATTGAGCAGTTTTATCAATATGGAAAATGGAAATTTTCAAACGATGGATTGAGCCTTTATGATGATATATATGATACCCTATACCCCTCTGCTATGTCAACCATGGTGGCTCTACTCCATGACATCTCATTTTTGATTGAGAGCGACTATAACCAATTGGTTTTTAAAACCCTAGAGATGAACTCTTATGAACTCATGCGACACCCCCTTAGTAGCCCAAGGATGGCACAAGTTTTATTACGACATTTGAAAAAAATGATATAATGTGATAAAATAAGTAATAAAGGGGGAATATTACACCATGAGAAAAATACTACTAATGGCTTCGTTATTGTTAATAACGGGCTGTTTTGAAAATGCTAAAATTGAAAAAAAACCCATTAAAGAGCATAATTTAACCGAAGTTAATATTACTAAAAAGCCAACTTTTCACTATACAAAAAAACAACTTGAATTAAAAGAAGAATTTGAACTCTACTTAGAACAGCTCAAATCACTCAATACTGATAGCATCATTGCCATGACCTATCCTAGACTCTTTGTACCCATCAACCAAACCGTTTTTAAACACTATATTGATACCCTATTAACCTCACCTCATATTACTGTAGAATCGTTTAATACCAAAATTACCGATATCGGAGAGGTTCAAGACCACAGCACAGGAGTCTTTGCACAAATCAGATACAGTAGTGTTATAAAACTGGCGTTTATTGACCCAGAACTTTATAGTGATGAGCTAAGTATTCGTGTTTTAAATGATGTATTGGCAGGGAAATATGGTCAAGAGAACATTAAAATAGACGCAGAAGAACGTACCATTCGTATCACAAAAGAAGAGAAGCTACTCTCGATTAAAGAGAATCAACAAGATTGGAAATTTATTGGTGATAATCAAGAGTATAGACGACTATACCCTCGAATTTTACCGTTAGATATTCTTTCTAAAATTTAATATTTTTAGAAAATTTTAGCATTTTTAAATTCGACAATCTCACTCTCTACCATCTCATCTATCATACGTAAAAACATATCATTGATAAGATTTGGAGGGAGGTCAAGGTCTATCGCTTTGGCTCTTACACGGCTAATAACATTTGAGATTCTTTCATCTGACTTAACCTCTTCAATCGTTGTTTTAAAATGTGCAATCTGTTTGATATAGTTGTTACGCAGAGCAACAAGCTCCACGATTTTTTCATCTACTTTATCTATTTCGACTCTTGCCTCTTGTAGAGTTTCACATTTCTTCATCAAATTATCTCCAAGGAAACCTCTTCTATAATCTCTGATTTAGAAGAGGAGGAATTGGTAGCGTTGGATTTTGAATTAAATCTTTGAATATGCACAAGCATAGCCATCTCCTTTTTGTATATTTTTACAATAATTTGAGGTAATATTAAAATTACCACTAGCTCGAACAGCCACTTTTCCAAGATAAGTTCCTATCTTTTTTCCTTTAGTGACTACTGCTTTTACAATATCACCTGTTTGGAAACCTTCTACTATTTTTGAACTTTTAGATTTTGTTCTTGGAAATCCAAATTTATCCATTCTACACATCTGTCTATTACCTCTTCCTTGTGATTTAATCTCTAAAACTTTATCAGTTACTATCTTATATTTGTAGTTTTTTCCTATACACATAGCATTATAATAATGTCTTTTGGGAAGTTTTCTCTCTTTTCGATTAGCATAAGTCTCCCAACCCTCACCTGTTTTAACTTTAAAATCTTTTGCTAACTCTTTTAGTGTATATGTTCTAGCACTTTGAATAGTGGTGACGGTCTTTCGACTCTCTCCTCGATAATGATATAAATGCTTGTTCTCAATGGAGAAACAACTCTAGGTTCACAGGGCTTTAACCCAACTTAAAGAGCCTACACAGAGCTTGGAACTGGAGAAGCATCCCAAGGTGTGGTAACATAAATATCGTAGTAGAGACAAGGCATACCTTGTCTCTACTGAATCTGGTCAATCAAGCCTCTTCCATATCCGTCAAGGATTGGGATAGGTTATTGACGCGTACTACTCTACTTCAGCATCAATAATATCATCATCGTCTGCTTTTTTAGCTGCTTTTTCTTTATTTCCACCCTGCTCTTTAGCATAAACAGCTTCTGCTAATTTATGACTTTTTTCGGTTAAAACCTTAACTTTTGCTTCAATATTATCTTTAGTTGCAGAGTCATCTTTAAGTAGTGTCTCAAGCTCTGTAATCGAAGTCTCAATACTTACTTTTTCTGTAGCATCAAAATTATCACCCAAATCTTTAAGTGATTTTCTGGTTTGGTGAACCAAAGCATCGGCTTGATTTCTTGCTACCACAAGCTCTTTTCTTGATTCATCTTCTACTTTATTGGCTTCAGCATCTTGCACCATTTTTTCAATCTCTTCATCACTTAATCCTGACGAACCAGTAATCTTGATCTCTTGTGATTTACCTGTTCCTTTGTCTTGTGCTGAAACGGTTAAAATACCATTGGCATCAATATCAAAAGTTACTTCAATCTGTGGTACACCTCTTGGTGCTGTAGGAATATCTCTAAGCTCAAACATACCCAATGATTTGTTATCTTTAGAGAACTCTCTTTCACCTTGAAGTACATGAATACTAACCGCTGGTTGGTTGTCTTCGGCTGTTGAAAATACTTGTGACTTTTTAGCAGGAATGGTTGTACCTTTTTCAATCACTTTAGTCGTTACTCCACCCAATGTTTCAATACCAAGGCTTAATGGTGTTACATCTAAAAGAAGTACATCTTTAACATCACCTCTTAGTACCCCACCTTGAATGGCAGCACCCAAAGCTACAACCTCATCAGGGTTTACTGATTTATTAAGCTCTTTCCCAAAGAACTTTTTAACCTCTTCTTGAACCAATGGAATTCTTGTACTTCCACCAACCATAACAACTTCATTAATTTCAGAAGTGCTTACATCGGCATCTTTAAGAACATTTCTAATCGTATCAATGGTACTGGTTACCAAATCATCAATTAGTGATTCAAATTTTGCTCTGGTAATTTTTTGAATAAGGTGTTTAGGTCCTGTAGCATCTGCGGTGATAAATGGCAAGTTAATTTCCGTCTCGGTTGCACTAGAAAGCTCTTTTTTAGCAGTTTCAGCTGCATCTTTAACTCTTTGAAGTGCCATAACATCAGCTTTAATATCAACACCCGTTTCAGATTTAAACTCGGCTGCTACAAAGTCGATAATTCTGTTATCAAAATCATCTCCACCAAGGAATGCATCTCCACCTGTTGACATAACTTCAACAACATTATCACCTGTTTCAAGTACAGTAGCATCAAATGTACCACCACCAAGATCGTAAACTACAATTTGTTCCGCATCTTTTTTATCAAGACCATATGCCAATGCTGCCGATGTTGGCTCATTAATGATTCTTAATACATTAAGACCTGCAATGGTTCCTGCCTCTTTGGTTGCTTTTCTCTGTGCATCATTAAAATAAGCAGGAACTGTAATAACAGCGTCAGTTACAGTCTCACCAAGGTATGCCTCAGCATCCTCTTTAAGCTTCATAAGAATTTTAGCTGAAATCTCTTGTGGTGTATAAATTTTCTCTGCAATCTCAATTGCACAAGCACCATTTCTGTCAATAATATGATAAGGAAGTCGAGCTTTTGCCTCTACTGCATGCTCTTCATCAAACATCATACCCATAATTCTTTTAATCGAATAAATGGTGTTCTCTGGATTGGTCACTGCTTGTCTTTTTGCAGAATCACCGACCAATACTTCACCCTTATCGGTAAAAGCTACAATAGAAGGTGTGGTATTTTTACCCTCTTTATTGGCGATAATTTTTGCTTCATTATTTTCGAACACGCTCATTGCAGAGTTGGTTGTTCCTAAGTCAATTCCTAAAACTTTACTCATATGTTTATTTTCCTTATCTCTATATTTATTTTAAATTATTTTGCAGTCGATACCATTGATGGACGTAAAATACGCTCTTTAATGGTATACCCTTTTTGTAAAACTTGTACAATCTCACCAATCTCATGCTCTTCACTCTCTACCTGCATAATGGCTTGATGTACTTCTGGATTAAACTCTCTATTGGCTTCAACTGCCTGAATATGATTTTTCTCAAGCACTTTGGTCAATTGAGCATAGGTTAAATCCAATCCCTCTTTCATCTTATTTAAAACATCATCACTGCTCTCTTCACCTCGTATATCATCAATGGTTGCCAATGCACTCTCAAAAGAGTCAATTACCGTGAGCATATCCATAGCAAAACTCTCATTCGCATACGCAACTGCCATCGCTTTATCTTTGGCTAACAGTCGTTTACTGTTTTCAAAACTGGCATGTGTTCTTAAAAATTTATCTTTCCACGATGCCACTTGTGCTTTCATCTGGTCAAGTTCAGACACCTCTTCGATTTCAATAATCTCCTCATACTCAGGAGTTTGTGGTTCAAGTTCAACTTCTACAGAAGAGTTTTCATTCTCTTTATTCATATAGACATGACTCCTATTTTAATGTTTGTATATATTAAAATATATGGTATATTTCTAAATACTGAACAGATTATACAACATTGAGTTCAGTTTGTCAAGGCTATATTAATCTTTTTGTATCAATATAGTTTAGCCAACAAGACTAAACTATATTGACTAAATACAGAAATGGTTAGACGAATCCCTAAAATACGGGTTTTAGATGAAATAATAGATAAAAATAAAGGGTTTTTTAGAGGGGAAGGAAGATAACACAAGGTAATTTCTTGTGTTACAAGAGGTCAAAACTTAGTTTCTGATGCCCATATCTGATTTAATGGTATTCCATCGTGTCAAGTCTTTACCTTTTAAATATCTCATAAGTCTTCTTCTTTGACCAACAAGTTTAAGTAGACCCAATCTTGAAGAGTGATCTTTTTTATTTATTTTAAGGTGCTCTGTTAAGTAAACAATTCTTGCTGTAAGTAATGCAACTTGAATCTCTGTAGAACCTGTATCGTTCTCACCTCTTGAATATTTAGCAATAATTTCTTGCTTTTTAGCCGTATCTAAAGCCATAATGACCTCCTGATTGGTAATTTAATTTTCCATTTAAAATGATAATAAATGAAATTAAGTTCGTATTTTAGCACTATTTTTTTAAATAGAGATAAAACCTGAAATTAATATTAATTAGAGTAAAATACTCTTAATTACAAACGTTGAATATTATTATAAAGGAAAGAATCAAAATATGCTATTAACCCGAGCCAGCGAATACGCCCTACTCTCATTAGATATTATAAGAAAATCCTCTAAACCCAAAGGTGCAGAGCAACTTGCTACAGAACTCAATCTTCCTAAAAGCTTTTTAGCCAAAATTTTACAATCCCTTGCCCAGCATGATATTTTAGAATCTAAAAAAGGAGCTCACGGAGGATTTATTATGGCTAAAGAAGCAATGAAAATCACGGTAGCTGATGTAATTTTAGCAGCCGAAGGTAAACCCCCTACTGTTTTTGACTGCTCTGCTTATGCAAACAGTTGCCCAAATGGTATTATTGGAACTTGTAATATCTCTCCATTTTTAACCAACTTTCAATATAAAATAGATACATTTCTAAAAGAACTTACTATTGAGGATATTTTAAAATAATGTATATCTACCATCTTTCACATATTGACCTTGACGGCTACGGCTGTCAATATTTAACACAAAACTGCTTTACTCATATACAATCTTACAATGCCAACTATGGACCAGAAGTCAAAGCCAGACTTCAAGAGATTATTACGGCTATTAAACGTGAAAAGTTTATAGGAAACAGTGAGGTTAAACATGTTGTTCTAATAACTGACCTAAACCTAACCACCAAAGAGGCCAACTGGTTAGAAAAAGAAGCCATGAGTGTTGGAGCAAAAATTCAGCTTTTAGACCACCACGGTTCAGGCGAAAAAACAGCAGAACAATTCATTTGGTACAAGCTTGACACCACAAAATGTGCCACCCTTATTACCTATGAGTGGCTTAAGAAGCACCATGGTTTTGATAAAAGCAACTACTATAGCAACATCGTAAAAGCCATTAATGCCATTGATATTTGGGTCTCGGATGATGAGTTTTTTGAATTTGGAAAAGTAGGTTTAGGAATGATTTCAGGAGCCAGAGAGATTAACCGTACCCTCTTCCCTCGTGAAGATAGGGCATTAAAGCTTTCACTTATAGAATCAATGAGAGATCATGTAAATAAAGAGAATGCACACATTGCACTTGATGATACAATTCACCAACTTAAAAAAGATTTTTTCAAACAGAAAGAGGACAACACCAAAGATAATCTTGTTGCCCTCTATGTCACCCAACTACTAAGTCTTGATAAACAGCGTCTGATTATTGAATATCGAGGCTACAAAGGACTATTGGGGTACAATTTAGGCAACACCTCTATTTTGGGAAATACTTTTTTAATAGAAAACCCTGATTTCGATTTTTATATGGATATTAACTGGCGAGGAAACTTTTCACTTAGAAGCAATAATAAACTTGATGTCTCTAAAATGGCATCAGAAATTGGTAATGGTGGTGGACACCCCAATGCCAGTGGTGGAAAAATAAAAGAGTACAAAGACTCTTTTGTCTACAGTGATATTAAAAATTTTGTTCAAAATTATATTGACGAGAAGACGGCGTAGAAAAATTAAAACTTGAAATATTTGGAATCAGAAGGCTCTGCCTCCGTTTTTCGGGCCTAAACGCTCCGTTTCCAAAAGTATAATGCTTATTTCTCTGATAACCTCAATTAGAATATTTTTAACAAAAAAAACTCAACTTCTCACATCCTCTATCATTCGCATAGTAACAACTAACAACTCCCTCAAATAATCATCACAAATCACAAAAATAGTTTCAGCATCCAAATCAAAATAGTGGTGAGATAGAATATCTCTTATCCCTTTAACACCTTTCCAGTTTACAGAGGGATAGTTTGGCAGTAATTGCTTATCGGTTAATTTATCAATATTTTTAAACCCCTCACCAATAGCAACAAGCCTCATAGAGATACTATCAAGTTTTTCCAATCCATTTGCATCAGCCAAAAAATCATCACTGCTATCAATCTCTTTAAATCGCTCTTCTATCAATTCTATAGAGAATTTAATATCCTCAAGTGTTGAAAGGGTCATTAGTTTTTTATCAGACATAGGTAATATCCTTTTGTATCATCTCCAACAATAGAGGTTTTATATGTTTATGTTCTCTTATAATATCAACCTTTTTTCGTAAATCTTCTTCTATACGTTGCTTTAACCCAACCAATCCAAATAGATCAGGCTTCATCTTGACAAAAATATCTATATCACTATCTTGCCCTGCTTCACCACGAGCATAACT
This sequence comes from Sulfurovum sp. UBA1140, assembly GCA_002311915.1. Classification (GTDB taxonomy): domain Bacteria; phylum Campylobacterota; class Campylobacteria; order Campylobacterales; family Sulfurovaceae; genus UBA1140. The sequence goes on from DCAF01000066.1 coordinate 8,638, forward strand.
TCCAAATAGACCAATTTTTTCTATCTTGTATTGTTGTTGGAACTCTTTTTTATGGTTTGTTAGGTACTTTATAATCTGCTCTTTTGTCATTTTTCTTGGTCTCCTTTTTTATATTTTCCTAATTTAAAATAACAATTTCCAAGCCCCATCCACGCGTCTTTATAGTCTTTAAATATTTCAAAAATTTAATAAGAGACTTATACGATTAATATTAGTAGGAGTAGAGAGTATCACTTAAGTTGATTAAAGTGAAATAATATTTAAGTACAAAGTTTTAAAAAAGTTGCATGGATTTCCCTAGCTATAATTTAAGATTGATTATAGCCACTTGAATTAAAAGAAGGATTTGAAAAGCCACTACTCTTCAAAAATAACAATATCGTAATTGCTGGTTATTACCACAGATTTATGCATGGGAACCGAGCCGTTACGATTTACTTTACTTAACTCTTCCCGTAAATTTTTTATCTCTTCATTCATTGCATCCATCTGTTTTTTAAGTTTTAAAATCATATCCACACCTGCTAAATTAATCCCCATCTTTCTAGTTAACTGAAGAATCAGTTTAATTTTATCAATATCTCGTTGTGAATAGAGTCTCATACGTCCTTGTGTACGAGAAGGCTCAATAAGCCCCTCTTTTTCGTATTGTCGTAGTGTTTGAGGGTGAATATCCAAAATAGAAGCAACAATAGAGATAAGATAGACGGGTTCATCATAACTATGCATCGCTTAACTCACCTCCTGGTAATTTCTCTTTAAGTAGAGCAACAAATTCATCGTCAAGCTCATCTACATTAGGAAGTACAATATCTGAAATCAAATATAAATTTCCAGAGACTCCTGTTTTTCTATCAACCACACCTGAGCCTTTAACTCTAAATTTCTGTCCACTTTTAGTATTCTGAGGAACTTTGAGGGTAATTAACTCATGTATCAATGTTTCAATTTTAATTTTTCCACCAAAAAGAGCTGTTTTAAGTGGAACATCTAAAGTCAGATAGAGATCGTTCTCTCTTCTTTCATAATTATCAGAATCTGCCACTTCTACTTTAATTAAAAGGTCACCTCTTTGTGAACCGACACTCTTTCCTTTTCCTCGAACCCTAAGTGTCTCACCACTTTTAATTCCTGCAGGAATTTTAATATCAAAACTGTCTGAATTAATTGAGATATTGTGTTTCCCCCCTTTAACCGAGACATAAAAAGGTACCGTAATGGTTGTTTTTTGATTAAGATCCTGTTTTCCACCTGAGTATCCTCCAGAACCAAAATTACTACCAAAACTTCCAAATCCACTTGAACTTCCAAAAGCAGACCCTGAAAAGCCAGACGATTTTCCAGCTCCTCCACCTGCACCACCAAAGATACTTTTTAATAAATCATCTAAATCAACATTACCCTGCTGTTGTGCAAAATCATGGAATTTTTGACCACCAAAAATTTGGTCACCATACATATCATACTCATCTTTTTTCTGTTTATCCGAGAGTACCTCATAGGCTGCATTTATCTCTTTAAACTTATCAATGGCATCTTCATCTTTGTTTACATCGGGATGATACTTTCGTGCTAACTTCCGATAAGCCTTCTTAATCTCATCTGCACTTGATTTATCGTTAATTCCGAGGGTCTCATATAAACTTTTTGCCATTCTTTTTCCTTATAGCATCTTGTGATTTTTATTTAACATGATTATATCAAAAACTCTTAGTCTATGTCAATCAAGGTTGATTACTTTTGACGCATTAACATGATAATTACAATAATAGGAGGAGCTGATAATGAAAAAAGATAACTTCCTATATCTAAAATTTCATTATTATTCAGATAAAAGAAACCAAAAATCAATAAGGCATAGGCTCCCAAACGATAAAAAGAGAGTGCACTTTTACTATCTTTGGTTGTTTGCCAAATAGAACGACGATTTTTTTTTAAATTTTCCCTCTCCTCTTTTACTACCTCTTGAAGTGATTTCTCTTTATCTGTTAACTTCTCATCTTCACTGTACAGATCAAAGGGGTCTTCTATCTTCTCTAGGGTATCACGGTTGTCCACGGCAATTATAACTCCTGCATCTACCCGACTTTGTACCATATTACGATAAGAGATAATTGAAGCAAACATTATCAAAGAAGAGCTGATAAATCCTATTTGAGCATTAATTAGCCATGCTCTATTTCCACTTAGTAGACAAAAAATCACAATTCCAATATCTACAATCAAAAGAGCATTAATAATTCTTTTCATTAATATTTATCATCCTCATCATCACTATTATCATATTTTTTATAACGATAACGTGGATCATCTGCCAGTTTATCCAGCTCTTTTTTCTGTTTTTTATACGCTTTATAGACATTTAAAATTGCCGCCGATATACCAAAAAACACCCCTATCCAAAGTGTCCAAGAGGCTCCTGTGATATTTTTTAGAAATAGTCCAATCCCCACACCTAATAAAATAGCAACCACCATAGATATACCTAAACTTAAGCCATCTGCCGCGGTAACTATCTTTTTAAACTTTGGTTCTTCTTGACCATTACTCATAAAAATTCCTTTTTAATTTTTTAGTATTATAACAAAATAGTAAAATAAAAATAGGGATAATTAAAAAAATAGAGAGATAAAAATAGAAGAAATTTAAATAAAAGTTAACACAAAGAGCAAAGCTCTTTGTATTAAGAGAGAAACTTACGCTCCTTTC
>DCAF01000056.1:0-1657 GCA_002311915.1 Sulfurovum sp. UBA1140
AAAAGAAATCAAACAACTATTAGAACAACGTATTTTAGTAATCGACGGTGCAACAGGTACGCAGATACAAAACCTAGAAATTCCACAGAGAGCATGGCTAGATGATAAAGGTGTAGACCAAGAGGGTTGTAACGAACTTCTAAATGCCACAGCTCCTGAACTCATGAGAGAAGTGCATAATGCTTATGCTAAAGCAGGGGCAGACATTATTAAAACCAATACTTTTGGAACCATGCCTTGGGTGCTTGATGAGTACCAAATGAAAGAGCGATGTTATGAGCTTTCTAAACTAGGGGCAGAGATAGTTAAAGATGTTTGTGATGAGTACAGTACAGAAGATAAACCTCGGTTTGTTTTAGGCTCGATTGGTCCTGGAACAAAACTACCAAGTCTTGGACATATACATTATGATGAGATGTATGAGGGGTATAAACTTACAGCTCTTGGGCTTATAGATGGTGGTTGTGACATCTTTATGTTAGAGACTTGCCAAGACCCATTGCAGATAAAAGCAGCGTTGCACGGGTGTGAATCAGCAAATGTCGAGCGTGGTGTTCAATTGCCAATTATGGTTTCTGTGACCATTGAGCTAAGTGGAAGTATGCTTATAGGTACTGATGCGACAACTATTGTAACTATTTTAGAGCCGTTTGATATTTTATCTTTAGGTTTCAACTGTGGAACGGGTCCCGACCAAGTTAAAAAGCATTTACGAACCTTATCTGAACTTTGTAATATACCTATTTCGGTTCATGCCAATGCAGGTCTTCCTCAAAATAGAGGAGGGTACACCTACTACCCAATGGGACCAGATGAGTTTACGAAAAAGCAGTTGGAGTTTACAGAGTTTGATGGTGTTAGTTTCTTGGGTGGTTGTTGTGGTACAACTCCTCAACATATTCATGCCCTGCAAAAAGCCGTAAAAGGAATGAAACCTAAAAAGCCTACAGGGTCGATTGAGCCTAGTATCGCTTCACTTTTTAATACTACCGAACTTTTTCAAGAACCTGCACCATTGCTCATAGGAGAGCGTTCAAACTCGACAGGTTCTAAAGCCTTTAGAGAGCTGGTTATCGCTTCTGATTATGAGGGTACATTAACCGTGGGTCAAGCACAAGTGCGTGATGGGGCTCATTGTCTCGATGTAAACGTAGAGTTTGCAGGGCGTGATGGGGCTGTAGATATGAAAGCGATTATGGAGCTTTATAATCAAAAAATCCCATTGCCTCTAATGCCTGATGCCACACGTGTCAATACGATGGAAGAGGGTTTAAAGTGTATTGGTGGGAAGCCGATTATTAACTCTGTAAACCTTGAAGATGGAGAAGAGAAGTTTCATGAAATTTGTAAACTAGCCAAAAAATACGGAACAGCTTTGGTCTGTTTGACCATTGATGAGGTGGGAATGGCAAAGACCAAAGATGATAAGGTCGCCCAAGCCGAACGTATGTACGATATGGCTGTCAATGTACATGGGATTGACCCTCGAAACCTTATTTTTGATATGTTGACCTTTACAGTGGGTTCTGGAGATATTGAGTACCGAGATGCTGCTATTCAGACTTTGGAATCTATTCGTGAGCTGCATATACGACACCCTGAAGTAGGCTCAACCCTTGGGCTTTCAAACATCTCTTTTGGGCTAGATATTCATGCA
>DCAF01000056.1:1845-3405 GCA_002311915.1 Sulfurovum sp. UBA1140
ATTTGTGAAGAGTTGCTTTTTGCTCCTGATGAGCAGTCGTTGTTTAAGTTTATTGAGCATTTTTCTGATGTCAAGATAGAAGATGAGGGAGCAGATGAAGCTTATGAGGCTCTATCAAATGAAGAGAAAATCAAAAAGCTTCTAATGGATGGCGATAAAGAGCGAATGATTCCTGTAGTGGAAGAGGCACGGCACGAGATAGAACCTGACAAAATAGTCAATGAGATTTTGATAGATGCCATGAAAGTGGTAGGTGAACTCTTTGGAAGTGGTCAGATGCAGTTGCCGTTTGTACTTCAATCAGCAGAGACCATGAAAAGCACAGTTGACTACCTAAACCCTTATTTGACCAAACAAGAGAAAGCGACAGATACTACGTTGGTAATCGGTACAGTCAAAGGGGATGTACATGATGTGGGGAAAAACTTGGTCGATATTATTCTCTCTAATAACGGTTTTAAAGTTATAAATGTGGGGATTAAAGTTCAGTTAGAGACCTATTTAGAGACGATGAAAGAGAATGATATTCAAGCCCTTGGAATGTCAGGGCTTTTGGTAAAATCAACAGCTGTAATGAAAGACAACTTGGAGACCATGGCAGAGATGGGCATAGAAGTGCCTGTGCTACTTGGTGGGGCAGCGTTGACACGGAGTTTTGTAGATGATTTTTGTAGACCTATCTACAAAGGACCTATTTTTTACTGTCGTGATGCTTTTGATGGGGTTATTGCTATGGGAAGAATAGAGAAGTACAATGACGATAATTCGGTTGGCTTAGACACACGCCTAGCAGGAGACATGAACAAGGTAGAGAAAAAGGTCAAGAAGAAGATAATCATTCCACCTTTTGAAGAATTAAAAATGCCTAATCGTGAAAACACTATTCCAACCCCACCTTTTTGGGGAAGAAGAGTCTTACAAAAAGAGGACTTAGATATGAACATGGTCTTTGATTGGGTCAACAAAAAGACAGTTACAAAAATGCACTGGGGTTACAAAAGAGGAAAAATGAAACCCGAAGAGTACACAAAACTCATGGAAGAGACGGTTTTTCCTGCTTATGAACGCTTAAAACAGCAGTTCATAGATGAAGATTTATTTGACCCTACCATCATTTACGGTTACTATCCATGTAGAAGTAATGACAATGAGTTGATACTTTTTGATGAGAGTGAAGGGTGGAACATAGATGCCAATGCTTCAAGAGAACCTTTTGATGAGGTAAAAAACAGAGAGTTAGTAAAATTCTCCTTTCCAAGACAAGGGAAAAAACCACACCGAGCATTGAGTGACTTTTTCAGACACGACCGACACGACATCATTGCCCTTACCTGTGTGAGTGCAGGGTCAAAGTTTTCAGCCTATGAAAAAGAGCTATATGACAAAGGCGAATACCTAGAGTACAACATGGTTCACGGTTTTTCAGTAGAGTTAGCCGAAGCCTTAGCCGAAGTAGCACACAAGCAGATAAGAATGGATTGGGACATCTTAAAAGAGGACGAAGGAGCAACCTTGCGTGACGTAAGAATGAGACGATACCAAGGTTCAAGATACTCATTT
>DCAF01000056.1:3475-3608 GCA_002311915.1 Sulfurovum sp. UBA1140
GCTAAGTGAGACTTTTCAGATACACCCAGAGCAGAGTACGAGTGCATTGGTGGTTCATCATGGGGGGGCTGGGTATTATAGTGTTTAGGTGTAGGTCGGGATCTCCTCTTCCCGACATCTCCGTGGCATAAAT
>DCAF01000056.1:3708-6418 GCA_002311915.1 Sulfurovum sp. UBA1140
ATTATGGGTAAATGTCGGGAAGGGGAGATCCCGACCTACGGTTTATCTAAAATTAACTCAAAAAATACTATAATATTTACAAGTAAATTAACCAGTAAATAAAAGGATTAATATTATGGTACGATATGCAGAGAATGAACTTTTTTCTATAACTGACTTTACAAAGTAGATAAGTAGCCTTTTGAAAGATATTAAAAATAATACGATTGAAAAGATAGGTGTATTGAAAAATAACCGTTTGGAAGTGGTTGTTTTGTCTACAGAAGAGTAGAGTCGTTTGAAGAAGATAGAAGAGGAGTCTAAAAGTTTAAAATGGACATATTGGAAAGATGAGGAGTTAGACAACTTTGGTAAGATTGCCATTGGGTTGAGTCGTCATGATTATGAGAGTGAGGATTGCTCTAAATGGTAGGAGGTATCTACTTTATAGAGATGCCTTATTCTGACTTTAAGCAGTTTAAGGGGCGACCTGTATTGGTTTTTAGGGTTATTGATAAAAATGATGTGTTGGTTTTGCCTCTTACAATAAATCTTCATCGAGAGGGCATTGTAATTACGAATGATGATATTAAAATGGGTTCTTTAAAAAAAGAGTCGGTGGTGATTGTTCCTAAGATTACGGCTATAGATGCTTCTTTGATTTCTAGTGAAAATAGTATTGCTACTTTAAAAGATAAAACTTTTGAGAAAATCTTAAAAGATGTATGTACGTAAGAAGTATTTGAAACTTTCACGAATTTGTCATCCTGATATGGAGGGTGGAAGTACGCAAAAGTTTCAGCAGATTCGAGATGCCTATGAGATACTTACTGAATATATGGATAATTTTCGGTTTGTTTTTGATGAAGAGGAGTTTAAACGTCAGAATCCTCTGTTGGTTTCTGCGTTTGATGAGCAGTGGATTACGGGAAATTCGGGGGAAGAGTAAAAGTAGTATTTACGCCCGAACAACGGAGGCAAAGCCTTCCGATTCCGAGTTTCTTAAATGTTTACTGCTACTTTATAAGTAGGGTCATCCTCTTCGTAGGTACAGAAGGGACCTGCAATTTTTAAGACTTTTTTACAATCTTCGGATAGGTGTCTAAGGGTTAGCTTTTTACCTGCCTTGTTGTATTTTTCGGTGATGGAGTCAATCGCTTCGGCTCCTGAACTGTCCATAACTCTGGCTGATTCAAAATCTATAATCACCTCTTTGGGGTCGTTTTTAATGTCAAATTGTTCAGCAAATGAGGCAACTGAGGCAAAGAAAAGTGGACCATTTAGGCAGTATATTTTCTTACCATCTTTGTTGATATTGGTTCGAGAGTGAATTTTGGCATGTTCCCACGCAAAGACAAGTGCCGAGATAATAATACCTGCTACTACGGCGACGGCTAAATCTTCAAATACCGTAATAACAGTAACGGCAACAAGCACCAAGGCATCGGCTCTGGGCATATGTTTAATACGTCGTATACTAGAGAACTCAAAGGTTCCAATGCTCACCATAAACATAATTCCTACCAGTACAGCAACAGGAATAATGGCAATAACTCCAGAGAAAGCAACGACCAAGGTAATAAGCAATACAGCAGCGGTAAAAGAGGAGAGTCGCCCCAGTCCACCTGAAGAGTAGTTGATGATACTTTGACCAATCATTGCACACCCTGCCATACCACCAAAGAAGCCTGAGCTAACATTTCCGATACCTTGTGCCACACACTCTTTGTTTCCTGATCCACGTGTACCACTCATCTCATCAAGAACTGAAAGGGTTAAGAGGGATTCAATCAGACCAACAAGTGCCACCAAGACAGCAGAGGGTAAGATAAGGTACATGGCATCGGCTGAAAATAGACTCATGTTGGGTAGGGTAAAGCTTGGCATAGAGGTGTTAGAAAGGTCTGCTAGGTCTCCTACCAATTTGGTATCGGCTCCTGTAACAAAGACAAGTAGGGTTAGCCCTACAATAGCGACCAAACCAGAAGGGATGGCTTTGGTAAACTTTGGTAAAAAGTGCATAATGAGCATGGTAATAAGAACAATAAAGTACATCAGTGTATTTTCACTAAAACTGGCACCAATAAGTTCACCCCAACCGTTTAGCTCTTCGGCATTGCTTGGAGCAAAGAATTTAAATTGAGAGAGGGCAATAACAATGGCAAGACCATTAACAAATCCAAACATGGCAGGTTGTGGTACCAAACGGATAAATTTACCCATTTTAAGAAGCCCCACAATAATTTGAAATACTCCTGCAATAATAGAGGTAAGCAGTATGTAGTGCAGTATCAGCATGGATAGTGCCTCTTTGTCAAGGCTTGGGTTAAGTTCGGAAACGCCCAGTCCTAATGAGACAAAGACAATGGCAACTGCACCCGTAGCACCCGAAATCATACCAGGTTTACCACCAAGTATCGAGGTTACTAAACCAATGATAAACGCAGCATAAAGACCAACAACAGGGCTAACTCCTGCAATAAATGAAAATGCAATCGCTTCGGGTACTAAGGCAACGGCAACAACGGCTCCTGATAGGATGTCATTTTTTATGTTTTGTGTAGAGTAATTTTGAAGATTGAACAATAAAATTCCTTTGTAAAATAGTGGTGCGATTTTAGCATAATAGTATTAAGATAATAAAATGAATTTTAGGGGGGATTATTATAATGAATTGGTTGCGGAAAGAGGATTTGAACCTCTGACCTTCGGGTTATGAGCCCGACGAGCT
>DCAF01000019.1:0-151 GCA_002311915.1 Sulfurovum sp. UBA1140
ATTGGAAGTGAAGTTGTTGGATTTGGTCGTCTTGGGGGCTTCACTTCTTCTATTTGACTTTCGTTTCCAACATCTTATAACAATTCTGCTTAAATAAAAATAAAACTCACTTCAAACTTTTTCTGATTTTTTTCTCGTGATTATCTTATAA
>DCAF01000019.1:308-22635 GCA_002311915.1 Sulfurovum sp. UBA1140
ATAATCTTCTCATACTCAATAGGAAAAATGGAAGGAATATCTACCTCTATAACCGTATTGATGGTCTCTTTTAATCGCAAAGGATCAAATCACAGTCAACTTTTTTAGCCATAATGTACTGAATAGACTCTTTTTTTTACTTTTATCATATTATAGCGAAAAACCACCTCTCTTTAGGGGGTGGAGTTGTCAAAAACATAGTTTTTCAATTCAGAGGTTTGAACAAAAGAGAAGATGATAAAAAATATCAGTAACATTACTAAGATAACACTTTTTAGGACGCATTAATCTTTTACAAGTATAATCATCCTTATAATAATTTTCAAGGACAACCATGAAAAAACTTCTACTTCTTATCTCTGCAACGCTCTTCTTAATGGCAACAGAATTACCAAAAAGTATTGAAACTACCATTCAAACTTTTGATAATAAAGGTAATATTCAATTGGAAAGCACGATACCAAAAGGTATGAGTGGTATTATAATTCATAACTACGGCAATGGACTTTCAGCCATTACCCACTCTACTGTTTCTCAAGGTCAACAGACGGCAACATTCAAAAGTTATGATGCACTTCGCCATGAAAATCTACCCAATATCAAAACAGCTCCTCAAAAGGGTGATAAGGTTATCTTTGGAAATCTTTATAACAACACCCTACTCATTGCACCTGACCAACAGAGCTATGCTAAAATAACAGAGTCGATAAAACGAAGTTGGATACACCCTGACATCTATGCCATGTACCTCATTAGAAAAGAGAAAACAAGCCTTAGCCTAGAGAACCTTAAATCATTTGCTCAAGACAATCAAGTGGGTTTAATTGCTATTGCAGATAAAAACTCTCTTAAAATACTTGATCCCATTAGTGGAGAGTATCTTGTTCAACAACCCTTAAATATTTCGGTAGCCAAAGCACAATCTCCTTTTTATGCACGATTTGAACAGATAGCGAACGGCTTTTTTGGAAATAACGGAACTGTATCTTTTACAGAGTATTACAGAGGAGTAGGAAAACTGAAATGATTGGACAACAACACCTAAAAGCCTTTACCAAAATCGTCGGTAGTGAAAATATTTATGATGATAAAGCACACATGATTGCCTATAGCTATGATGCCACACGCACCCGATTTGAACCCGATGCAGTTATCTTTCCCCGTCATGAAGAGGATATTTCTACCATCTTAAAATATTGTAATGATCATCAAATCATCATCACCCCACGTGGTGCAGGAAGTGGCTTTACAGGAGGAGCGTTACCTGCTAATGGAGGTATTATCTTAGCCCTAGAAAAACACATGAATAAAATCCTAGAGATAGATACCGAAAATATGGTGGCAGTAGTACAACCAGGTGTTATCAATATAGATTTACAAAAACATGTCGAAGCATTGGGACTCTTTTACCCACCAGACCCTGCCAGTGAAGAGTATTCAACCTTGGGTGGTAATGTAAGTGAAAATGCAGGAGGCATGAGGGCTGCAAAATATGGTATCACCAAAGATTACGTCATGGCACTTCGAGCTGTAAGAACCAATGGAGATATTATCCGTGCAGGAAAAAAAACCATTAAAGATGTCGCAGGATACAACATTACAGGTATACTAATTGCCAGTGAAGGCACTTTGGCAGTATTGAGTGAACTCACACTAAAACTCATCCCAAAACCAAAATATAAAAAGACCTACATGGGTATCTTTCCCTCTGTTGATAATGCCATGAATGCTGTATTTAAATCTCTTTCGGTAGGAGCAAACCCTGTAGCTATGGAGTTTTTAGACCAATTGGTTATTCAAGCCCTTATCGAAAAACTAGGTGTTAATCTTCCTAAAGATGCAGGTGCTGTATTGGTCGGTGATGTGGATGGAAATGTTCCCGAAGAGGTCGCCTTTCAATTAACTACCCTAGAGCAGTCATTTAAAGAGAATGGTGCCACCGAGTTCAAAATTGCCCAAAATGATGATGAAGCCAAAGAGCTTTGGTATGCCCGAAAAAATGCGTCACAATCCATTACCATCTTTGGTAATAAAAAGCTCAATGAAGACATATCGGTACCACGTTCTATGTTGCCAAAAGCCCTCAAAGAGATTTATGCTATTGGGAGTAAATATGACTTTAAAGTACCCTGTTTTGGTCATGCAGGAGATGGAAACATCCATGTCAACGTTATGATAGATATTTCTCAGCTTGAAGCAGGTCATGAGTGTATTAAAGAGATATTCCAAATGGTCGTCGATATGGGTGGAACCCTAAGTGGAGAGCATGGTATCGGAACGTCAAAAGCACCCTTTATGGGCATTGCCTTTAATGATGAAGAGTTAAATCTCTTTAAAGAGATTAAAAAATCTTTTGACCCCAACAACATTTTAAACCCAGGGAAAATGGGACTTCCCAACTAAAGAGAGAGCGTCAATAACTCCTCCCAAATCAAAGATTTTGGAATGCTTCTCCAGTTCCAAGCTCTGTGTAGGCTCTTTAAGTTGGGTTAAAGCCCTGTGAACCTAAGGAGGATTTGCCATTGCAAACAAGCATCTGTATCATTGTCGAGGAGAGACTCGAAAGAGCGTCACCGTCAAAAGACGAGCTAATCTGAAAAAGGATTTTAAATGGTTTTTGTATTAAGCAAAGACAAAACACCTTTGGCTCCAACAAATAGGGCTAAAGCTAGATTATTACTAAAACAAAACAAAGCTGTAGTACACAAAATGTTTCCTTTTACTATAATATATAATAACGAACTCTCCAATTCCTCCCCTTCTAAATCAAAGATTATACCAAGGGTTTCCTTGGAGGATTTTTGATGAAAAAAAATAGCTCCGTTAAAGTTATTCTTAAAAATTATTTTATCTTTATCCGAGATTTTTTTGTTGATTTATTTGATGATAAGCTGGGGCATTATGCCTCTAGCTTAAGTTGGAGTACCATTTTTTCTATTATTCCTCTTATGGTTATCATGCTTTCAATCTACACCACCCTACCCCTTTTTGACTCAATATACAGTAAAGTAGAATTGCTAATTTTTTCAAATCTTATGCCCACCGACTCTGAAGAGGTTATGAACTATATCAATGCATTTATGAAAAACTCTGACCAACTAGGTTATGTGGGGGCAATCTATGTCTCGTTTGCTGCGGTAATGTTTTTTAAAAACTACGACTATATTGTCAACGATATTTTTGACACCCCCACACGTACCCTCTTTAGTGCCATTAAAACATATTCTCTACTACTCTTTACCATCCCTTTTATGATAGGAAGCTCGTTTTTTCTCTCATCATTTATTCAAGTCTATCTTGATAAAAACAGTATTGCCTCCATGATTCACCTCTACTATTTTTTACCCTATTTTATTATATGGATGACCTTTTACATCGCCTACCAACTCTCGGCAAATAGACACATTAACGTCTCTGCTGCACTTACCAGTTCGTTTATCACCTCATTGGTTTGGTATCTCTCTAAAAGTGCCTTTATCTTCTATGTTGTCCACAATAAAACCTACACCAGTATCTATGGAAGTATCAGCACCCTACTCTTCTTCTTTTTATGGATTTACATCTCATGGGCTATTTTTTTACATGGGCTAAAATTTTGTGAACTGCTGGATAAAGATGAAGAGATTAAAGAGATTGTTACAAAAAGATAACTACCCCTCACCCATCTTAAGCACCTTGGCAACATGCTCATAATTGTACCTCTTGTACCCATCACTCTTAGAGACAATAGCATAAACGGCCATCCTATCAGCCAACTCATTCCCTTCAACTCCAGAGTGACCTTTAACATGTTTTAGCACCACTTTATCTTTTAATTTATCATAAAGCTCATGAGCCACTTTTATAATTTCTAAATTTTTAATCTCTCCACTCTTTTTCGTCCACCCCTTTTTCTTCCAACCATAAGCCCAGTTAGAAACAGAATCAATACTGTATTTAGAATCACAATAGATGGTCACATTAAGTGGTTCCTCCAAGGCAATCAAAAGAGCCTTATAAAGTGCATTAAGCTCTGCTGTATTGTTGGTTCCTCGCCCTTCATACTCTCCATATAACAGAGTTGGCTTACCCGTACCACGATAAATAGCCAATCCACTACCTGCTTTTCCAGGGTTTCCCTTACACGCACCATCACAATAGATAGCCATGCTACCACTTGCTACTATTTTTTCCTCTTTTATCTCTTCCTCTTTCGGCTCTCTCTTCTCTTTATGAAAATCAGCCAAAAGTTGATAGTTTTTGACTATCTGATCTTGAGCTTTCAGTGCCAGTTTACCTCTTAACAGAAGAAATAAATTTGCATCTTTTGTTGAAAGCTCTCTATCAATAACCAAAGATTCCCACCCCTCATCGGGTGGATTAAATTGACCCAAAATTTTAAACTGTGCATTGTTTAACGTCCCACCAGACATACCCATTTTTATAAATTTACTGTTTATTTTCATATTTATTGTAATCCTGATTTTATTATTTAGTGATGATATTTTAAACAGTAATCTAACATTCCATTTCACCCATTGTCTAAACCACCTCCACCAAAATCAAAACCCAACAGAGCAGATGCAGTATCACCGAAAAAAATACAGCCGTAGCACCAATGTCTTTGGCTGATTTGGCTAAAGGGTGAATCTCTTTGGTAACCAAATCCACCGTATTTTCAATGGCAGAGTTGAGCAACTCTGCTATTAAGATAATAAAATAGGTGATAATTAATACCAATTTATAGATTAATTCAAAAGGCAAAAAATAGACCAAAGGAAAAAACACAACAGCAATCGCAAGTTCTATCTTAAAAGAGGTCTCTGTTTTAATCGCATGAATCAACCCCTCAATGGCATAATTTGCATTTTTAAAAAGGGTATATTTTGGCTTGTTGTTCATTCTTATTTACAGTCCAAAGGTAACAAAGAGTTGACCATTACGAACATCAATTCCCCGTACAAAACCTGTTGCCATACCACCTTTTTTAATGTTATAAATCGGTTTTTTAGCAATGGTCTCGGCAACCACCATTCCAATGGCATCGCGTATACTTTTTGGTAGCTTATCTGCCAATGAAAAGTTTTGAAATTTTATCTCGTCCACCATAGGATTGGCTAAAAAAAGATTCTTACTGTTGGCATCATATCGTACCCCTGAAGCGAGTTGAATCGTACCAGTAATACCATTAGGAATTAAAAAGTTGCTGAATTTAAACGACGTTCCTACCCCCAACTTATCACTACCTGCTTTACCCATCACATTCGGGTCAGAGATATTAAGTGTACCACTTACCAATCCTGCACTAACCTTCTCATTAACAGGAAATTTCTCTGCAAGTGTTGAGTTTATCATCCCCATAGGAACCACCACCGAATAGCCTCTACCCTGAGGGTCAACTGCCACACATCCACCAAATAACCCCAATAAAATACCCACCAACATTATCTTTTTTATTTTTTGAAACATCTTACTTCTCCTTTTTATCACATTATAGCGAAAAACCACCTCTCTTTAAGGGGTGGAGTTGTCAAAGTATACACAGCAATGGCTTAATAACTCAGCTTTTTGATAAGAGGTTTTTTAATTTATTTACAATTTTCTCTAAACCACCTTTTGATAAAATAGCCATTTTAATATCTTTACTCATAGCAATATTAATAAACTCCAAAATATCAAGTAGATTACTCTTTCCACTATTGTTTTCTCCCACTAAAATATTCATTTTGTCAAATTCAACAGTTGAATCATAAAAGCTTTTATAATTGTGTATATAAAGTTTGATTATTTGCATAAATGCATCCTATTCAATTCCATGCTTTTTATTGTATGCACGTATCTTTCTAACATAAGCATCTCGTTTTCTTTTACGCATTTTTTCTCTACTTTTTAAATGCTCTTTGGCTAAGACCTCATCCACAACAAGGTAATTAAATTTAACCAATTTATCCACCAATTTATAAAAGGTAGGGGCAGCCGTTTGCGAAGCAAAATAGACTTTTTTAGGTTTAATTACCAACACCCCAAGGGTGTATTTATGCCCAAACTTATCATTTGCAAAACCGTAAAAACTACTGTGATACTCTTCGATATACTGCCCTTTATACGCAATATGTGCTGTTCCTGTTTTACCCCCCACCTCTAGTCCATCATACTGTGCAGCTGTTCCTGTTCCTCGTTCAACAACCTCTTTTAAAATAGCATTAACCTTTTGAGCCGTTTGGGCAGAACAGGCTTGAAGAGAGGGAGTCTCTACATTACTATTATAGACTCTGTTGTGTTTATCAGAAAGATGGTTAACAATCTGTGGGGTCATGGCAATACCATCGTTATTAAATGCCCCATAGGCTTTAACTAGTTGCATCAAGTTTGTAAACATACCATAACCGTACGCACTGTTTCCACTATAGGTAGGATACTCTAATAGATACGGGGCTTGAATACGACCCTCTAACTCTTTAGAGAGGTCAATGCCACTTCGTTGAGCCAATCCAAAATTACGCAAACCATCATAAAACTCTTTACCCGAGAGTCTCCATGCAATTTTAGCAATACCAATATTTGAAGAGTGAACAATAATACCACGAGGGGTTAATGCTTTAAAATAGTCATCATCGGTAATCGTATACTTCTCGTTTACTCGATGTTTCCCTCCCAATTTAATTTTTTCTTGTAGACTCACTTTATTGTTCTCTAATGCAATTGCCAATGTTAAAGGCTTAATCACTGATCCTGGTTCATACAGATACTCTGAGAAGTTAGGATTTAACAATTTAACATCTTTTTGACGAATACGGTTGGGGTTAAAACGCTCTGATGTTGCTAAAGCAACCACCTTTCCTGTCGTTGACTCCATAACTGCCACTAAAATCTCTTCGGCTCCAATCTGCTCTTTCATCTCATCAAGCACATCTTCGACACTTTTTTGTAAACCTAAAGCGATATTTAAATGTAAATTCATTCCATCCACACGCCGAACAATTTTACTTTTTCCTGTTCTAATTACGGTTCCTAGAACATCCCGTTTACCCTTAATTAATCCACTCTTTTCTGGCAATAAATAAGCGTTATAGGCCTTCTCTAATCCTTTAATCGACACAAGTGATTTATAACCGTCACGCTCTTTGGTCTGAACATAACCCACCGCAGGTGTTAACAGCTCTTTATGAGGAAAATGACGGCTCTCGTTATCGGCAATAATATCCAATCCCAATACCAAATGGGGTTTACTGCTGTTGAGTGGTCGAAACACCTTCATTTTACTCATCTTATAACCCAATGATTTTAAATCACTTGCCAAACGAACATCAATATCTTTACACAACACAATACGTCCATAAATACGTTTGCCCTCTTTATTAAGAAACCGACGAGCAATATCCTCTTTGGGAATATTGCTATAGATACTAAACAGATTAATAAACAGATCTTTTTTCTTGGGGTCAATACTTCGGGTATTCACCTCAGCTCGATAGTGCTTTTGACTGTAGCTTATGGCATACCCATCTGCCGAAATAATTTTTCCACGAATTGCTTTGTTTTCTATCGTTGAAAACCTCTCATTTGTAGAGCGACCACTATTAATGGTTAAAGCCACATTAATAAGAAAAACAGAGAGTAAAAATGCAATAATAAGAAAGATGCCAAGCAGTATACTACTTCGATCCCTTATAATTCTATTTTCTGAGAACGCTTCTTCCATACTATCCCTATTAATTCAATATTATCAGATATAATTTAACCATTATATAGTGGCATTATTTTACTATTATTTACAAAAGTTTTTGATAAAATATCACAAAAGTAATACTAAAAATTAAAAAAGAAAATAAACTATGATTGATAAACCTCTTTTTGCCACCACTGTTCTGCTTCTTGTCATTGGACTGATAATGAGTTACTCTCTCTCTACCTTTGCCGTTATTCAACATGGCTTAACCGACACACATTTTTTTATACGTCAACTCATCGCCGTTATCATTGGTATATTCTTAATGATTTCGCTCTCTAAGCTTGATCCTGACCGATGGTTTAAACCCATTGGCACAGCACTTTTTTTAATCTTTCTTATTGTGCTGTTGTCCATGCCTCTTCTTTCAGAAAACTTGGTACGTAGCGTGGGGGGAGCCAAACGTTGGATTAATCTGGGGTCGGTCTCGATTACCCCTGTTGAGTTTTACAAAATTGGATTTATTATGTTTATCTCATGGAGTCTGGTACGCACAAGGCTTCCCAAAGGTAAAATATCTTTAGGCGAAGAGATTAAAACCTTTATTCCCTATATTATTATTCTATTTATCAGTAGCCTTCTCATCGCTGTTTTTCAAAAAGATTTGGGTCAAACGGTAGTAATTTCAGCCACACTGCTGGTTCTTTTTTTGTTGGTTGGAAGCAGTTTTCGTTTTTTCTCAATGCTTTTTGCTATAGGAATTGCAGGGTTTGTACTGCTTATTATTACCCAACCCCACCGACTCAAACGAATTCAAGAGTGGTTTCTTTCGTTTGATAATGAATCCAACCGATTAGAGACCTACCAAATTAGTAACTCGCTCGATGCCATTAGCCATGGGGGATTTTGGGGGCAAGGCATTGGTAATGGGCAATATAAACTGGGGTTTCTTTCCGAAGTACATACCGATTTTGTCCTCTCGGGAATGATGGAAGAGCTGGGATTTATCTCGATATTGGTGGTGGTTTTTGCCATGCTTTTTATTATTTTTCGTATTTTTAAAATTGCAGGTAAGGTCGAAAACCCTGTCTACTATCTGTTTTGTGTGGGGGTGGGTCTGCTACTTGCATTCTCGTTTCTAATCAACAGCTTAGGTATTTCAGGGATTACCCCCATCAAAGGTATTGCCGTTCCCTTCTTAAGTTACGGAGGTTCACAAATTATTGCTTCGTCGCTTAGTATAGGATTGGTTTTAATGATTTCTAAAAAAATTACTAATAGAAAAAAGGATAACCAATGAGTATTGTCATGACAGGTGGCGGCACAGGTGGTCACCTCACCATTATAAAAGCCGTTAAAGAAGAGCTTCAAGAAGAAACCCTTATCTACATAGGGTCAACCAAAGGGCAAGATAGAGCATGGTTTCAACAAGATAAACAGTTCAAATCAACCCATTTTTTAGAGACCCAAGGGGTGGTGAATCAAGGATTATTAGGAAAATTTAAATCTGTTTTCATGTTAATAAAAGCCACCATTAAAGCCCGTAAAATACTCAAAGAAACCCAAGCCAAAGTGGTTTTTTGTGTGGGTGGGTTCTCGGCAGCTCCGACCTCTTTTGCAGCCAAAATGCTAAAAATTCCCCTTGTTATACATGAACAAAATGCAGCGATAGGGTCATTGAACAATCTTTTACGCTCTCATGCCAAAGCCTTTATCTCATCATATGAAGAGGATAGTCCCATTCATGCCTATCCCATTAAAAAAGAGTTTTTTGAAAAATCTCATATTCGTGGGAAAATTAAAACCATTATCTTTTTAGGAGGGTCCCAAGGAGCCATGGCAATCAATACCCTTGCGATGGAACTTGCCCCCACACTCAAAGAGAAAAACATCAAAATCATTCATCAAGCAGGAGAGAGAAACATTAAAGAGATAGAACAGTGGTACAGAGATATTGGCATAGAAGCCACCGTTTTTGGATTTACCACCAAACTCTCTAACTACATGCAACAAGCAGATTTTGCCATTGCCCGTGCAGGAGCATCTACCCTGTGGGAACTCTCTGCCATTGCTTGTCCTGCCCTATATATCCCCTATCCTTACGCAGCAGGTGACCACCAATACCACAATGCCAAATTTTTAGAAGAGCAAAACGTGGCGTGGATTATGCGAGAAGAGGAGATAGATAACGATAAAATTATCGCCCTGTTGGATGAAAATATGGAACAAAGAAGCACCAAACTCCAAGCAATGATAGAGCAGAATGGTGCATTACAAATAGCCCAACTGCTTAAAGAGTACGCGTAGTATTATGAAATCATTCATCCAAAGTTTTATCGTGCTTATTTTTCTGTTAACGGTAATTGGCACACTTTTTCTGCTATTGGGTCGAAGTATCTGGTACCCCTATTATGAAAAGTGTTTTATTCAAAAAGATGTTGAACCCATAGACTGTAAACCTAAATATATTCAAAAAAATCTTCTGCCCATTCCCCCTGTTGTAACCATGAATATCATACAACCCAAAGAGATACTCTCATCAGAGCAACGCCTAAAACGTTTACTTGCCGAAAGTAACTTTGTCTTCTACCCCAAAAAGCTTACCCTTATTGGCATGAAAAATGAACAACTTTTAGAAGTATGGGGGGAGCTTAACCACCAGTGGGTTCTACTTCAAACCTATCCATTTACTGCTTTTTCGGGCAAACTAGGACCCAAATTCAAAGAGGGAGACCGACAAATTCCTGAAGGTATTTACAAAATATCTTACCTTAACCCCAACAGTAAATACCATCTTTCAATGCGGGTCAACTACCCCAATGCTTTTGATAAAAAAATGGCAAAAAAAGAGCAACGAACCAACCTAGGAGGAGATGTTATGATACACGGTAAAGATGTTACCATCGGATGTATCCCCATTGGAGACAACCAAATAGAAGAGCTTTATACCCTTGCTGAAAAGGTAGGGATTGACAACATAAAAGTCATTTTAGCCCCTGTCGATTTTAGAACCACTCAAGTCACCATAAAAAATGACAAATACCCATGGTTAGCAGGGCTTTATGCCCGAATTGGAGATGAGATGCGGGTGTATCGGTAAACAATCAAGATAGAGATTAAAAAAATATCTATTTAACCACATTTTAGGTAAAATACCCACAATTAACAACACAGGGTTTACCATGAATATCAGACAAGAGTTTCTAGACTATTTTCAGAGCAAAGGACATGAGCTTATTCCAAGTTCTCCTTTGGTTCCAGACGATGCAACACTAATGTTTACCAACGCTGGTATGGTTCAATTTAAAAATATCTTTACGGGTGATGCACCTATCCCTGCTACACCTCGTGCCACCTCTTCTCAAACTTGTTTACGAGCAGGTGGGAAGCATAATGACCTTGACAATGTAGGTTATACAGCACGACACCATACGCTTTTTGAGATGTTGGGGAACTTCTCGTTTGCTGATTACTTTAAAGAAGAAGCCATCGCTTATGCTTGGGAGTTTTTGACTGATAAAAAGTACCTAAACCTACCCATTGAAAAGCTTTGGGTTACCGTACATGATAGTGATGATGAGGCCGAAGAGATGTGGAAAAAACATATCTCGGCTGAACGTATTCTCCGTTTTGGTGATGCTGACAATTTTTGGCAGATGGGCGACATTGGACCTTGTGGACCTTGTAGCGAAATCTTTTATGATCAAGGAGCCGAACACTTTAACAGTGAAGAGGACAAAATGGGGGGCGAAGGTGACCGTTTTTTAGAAATTTGGAACTTGGTCTTTATGCAGTATTTCCGTGATGAATCAGGTACACTAAACCCATTATCCAAACCAAGTATCGACACAGGTATGGGGCTAGAGCGAGTCGTGGCAATAAAAGAGGGTGTGACCAACAACTACCACTCTACACTATTTATGCCATTCCTTGATAAAATTGGTGAATTGGTAGGTACAAAATATAACTATGATGCAGACAATAGTGCCAGTTACCGTGTTATTGCTGACCATCTGCGTTCATGCTCTTTCCTTTTGGCTCAAGGGGTCAACTTTGACAAAGAGGGGCGTGGATATGTGCTTCGACGGATTATGCGTCGTGCCATTCGTCATGGTTATCTACTAGGACTACGAAAACCGTTTATGTATAAATTGGTGGATACTTTGGTTAATGTTATGGGTGAACAGTATGATTATTTGGGGAGTAAAGCAGAAGCAATTAAGACCTCTATGAAACTCGAAGAGGAGCGTTTTTTTGATACCATTGAAGCAGGAATCAAACTCTTTAATGAAGAGCTAAAAAATACGACCGACACTTTTAATGGTGAAGTAGCTTTCAAACTCTACGACACTTACGGTTTCCCTCTTGACCTTACAGAAGATATGTTGCGAGAGAAAAACATTGCTCTTGATACCGAAGCATTTAACAGAAAAATGGATGCCCAAAAAGCTCAATCTAAAGCAGGATGGAAAGGGACGGGTGACGCTGTTGCCACTGGTGACTTTAAAGCCTTAAAAGAAGCCTTTGGCGAAAATGAGTTTGTAGGTTATGAAACAACTTCATGTGAATCTACTGTTTTAGCCCTATTAAACGAAAACTTTAAACAGGTAGAGAGTATCAATGGCAAAGGTTGGGTTCTTTTAAGCTCTACCCCATTTTACGCAGAATCAGGTGGACAGAGAGGAGACAGTGGAACCATTAGCGTAGGTCGGGATGCCCTCATCCCGACAATCAAAGTCTATGACAGCAAAAAATTCTTAGATATGAACCTAAGTGAAATAGAAGGTACTCTAAAAGTATGTGACAAGGTAAAAGCCGTAGTAGATAACAGCCGTTCACAAATCGAAAAACACCACTCGGCTACCCACCTACTCCACGCAGGACTTCGAGAACTCCTAGGAGAGCATATCTCTCAAGCAGGTTCACTAAACGACAACAGACGACTCCGTTTTGACTTCTCTCATCCACAGGCAATGAGCAGTAAAGAGATTAGCCAAATAGAAGCGTGGGTCAATGATAAAATCAACCGTAGCATTGCATGTGAAACCAAAGTAATGAGTGTAGATGAAGCAAAAAACTCAGGTGCCATGGCACTCTTTGGTGAAAAATATGGCAATGAAGTACGTGTGGTCAGCATTGGTGATGCCTCGATTGAACTTTGTGGTGGAACCCATGTTAGCAATGCCTCTGAAATTGGTCTTTTTATGATTACCAAAGAGTCAGGAGTCTCTGCAGGAGTACGAAGAATTGAAGCGATTTGTGGAGAATCTGCCATTAATGAGGTTAATGCTCTTAGAAACGCTCTAAATGAGTTAAAAGTTGAACTTAAAAACCAAAATCCGATGGCAGGAGTAGCCAAGCTTAAAGAGCAGGTCAAAACACTCAAAAGCGAACTGCAAACGGCTTTAAACTCTACGAAGAAAGAGTTAACAGCTTCTGAAATTAATGGTGCAACCGTTATTGTTGATGAGGTCGAGACAGGAGATATTAAAGAGCTTATTGATGAAGCAAAAAACAACTACCCCAATCTTGCCATTATGCTGTTCCAAAAAAAGGGCAACAAGGTAATGATAGCGTGTGGTTCAAAAGAGACAAATATTAAAGCAGGTAACTGGATTAAAGCCATTGCTCCTATTTTAGGTGGTGGAGGTGGAGGTCGCCCTGACTTTGCCCAAGCTGGGGGGAAAGATGCATCCAAGATAGGCGAAGCAAAAGAGAAAGCATTGGCATATCTGCAAGAGAATCTATGATTCATCTTGCCTCAAACTCACAATCAAGAGCATTATTGTTAAAAAAATTTAATATAGAGTTTATACAAAAAGCTCCAGAGTATGATGAAGAGCAGATTAAAACCAAAATTGCCAAAGATTTTGTCTATATTGCAAGTCTTGGTAAACTGAAATCTGCCATTAAAACATTTGGGCTAGAGACTCCCCTACTCACGGCAGACAGTGTTATCGCTACAGCCGATGGAACTATTTTACGAAAACCCAAAAGCAAAGAAGATGCCAGACGCATACTTAACCTTCAGAGTGGCTCACAGATAGCCATTATCTCGGCAATGCATTACAAAACAAAAACGCTTTATCTATCAGACATATCTGCCACTTACTATAATTTTGCATCTTTTGAAAAAGAGGATTTAGAAGCCTATTTAGAGGGTGGTCTATGGCAAGGAAAAGCAGGAGGATGTATGGTTGAGGGGTTTTGTAAAAAATATATTAAATCAGTAGAGGGGTATGAGAGTACCGCAATGGGACTAAGTGTCGAGAAGTTATTACCTTGGATGGAGCAATAGATATGTACCAAAATGAATTAAAAGCACTAAAAAATGCAGGACGATTTAGAGAGAGAAAGCTGTTTGATAATAAGTTAATAGATTTTGCTTCTAATGACTACTTGGGTCTTGCCAATGATAAAAAGCAGTTTGATAAAGCCTATAATTTGGTAAAACAGTACGATACCCATGCTCCAAAAGCCAGTATGTTGGTCAATGGCTATCACGAAGTGCATGAGGGATTTGAGCGAACCTTGGCAACCCTGAATGGATTTGAAAAAGGGATGGTGGTTGGCTCTGGATTTTTAGCCAATATGGCTCTGATTGAGTCGTTGGTTCGTAAAAAAGATATGCTTTTTATTGACGAAGATTATCATGCCAGTGGCATGATGGCAACAGGGCTTTTGGGTGATAGAGTAGTAAAGTTTAAGCACAATGACCCTGCTGACTTAGAAGCAAAACTAAAACAGCATACAATAGGGCGTAAAATTATTGCTGTAGAGGGCATCTACTCGATGTCAGGAAAACTCTGTGCCAAAGAAATTTTTGAATTGGCAGACAGATATGAGGCTCTGCTTATTGTTGATGAGGCACACAGTTCAG
Source organism: Sulfurovum sp. UBA1140 (assembly GCA_002311915.1). Classification (GTDB taxonomy): domain Bacteria; phylum Campylobacterota; class Campylobacteria; order Campylobacterales; family Sulfurovaceae; genus UBA1140. The sequence goes on from DCAF01000019.1 coordinate 14,837, forward strand.
GGGTTATAGGAGAGACACTTTTAGGTATTTTTGAACACTACAGTATTAAACCACAAAACAATCACATTAAAATGGGAACACTTGGCAAAGCTTATGGAAGCTACGGGGCATATATCTTGGCAAATACCGAGATCATTAGTTTTTTAGAGAACCGTGGAAAACCCATTATCTACTCAACAGCTCCTTCGGTTTTTGATACTGCCTTGGCACTGGTAAATATTGTAGAGGTCTCGGACAACAGTGCCAAGTATTACAAAAAAATAAAAGAGCGTCAAGAGGTGGTCAAAAAAATAATGAATGTAGAGTTGGATGCACTTATTTTTACCCTGCCTGTTCCTGATAATAATCAAACAGTTAAACTGCAAAAGGCACTTATGTTTCATGGCTATCTAATCGGTGCGATACGACAACCCACCGTAACCAAACCTATTTTACGAATTATTCCCCGAATTGGAAGCTCTAAAAAAGCATTAAAGTCACTACTTAATCACTTTTAGATATAATTAGCAGATTTTTAAACAAGGGACACTTCAATGCTTAATCAGTTGATTAAAGGCTCTATTATGTTGGTAATAATCTTTATTATTGCCCTCTTTGCTGCATTTATCTATGCGTACAATGAGATACAACTTGATATGGATAAAATCGTTAACTACCGTCCAAAAACCTCTTCGGTTATTTTAGACCAAAATGGTGACAAAATTGCCAATATTATGGATGGACGACACCGTCTTTATGCCAAATATGATGAGATGCCAGGGTATCTTATTGAAGCCCTTGTTGCCATTGAAGATACCCGATTTTTTGAACATGAGGGGGTTAACCCTGATGCCATTATTCGTGCTACCATTCGTAACTTTAAAGCAGGGGGAAAAGTAGAAGGAGGAAGCACCATTACCCAACAGTTGGTTAAAAAAATTCTGCTTTCACCTAAAAAGAGCTACACACGAAAGATAAAAGAGGCAATTTTAGCAATGAAGGTCGAAGAGAAGCTTACCAAAGAGGAGATACTAGAGCGTTATCTTAATGAGATCTCTTTTGGTAGTGGATATTTTGGGGTGAAAACTGCCTCTAAAGGTTTTTTTCATAAAGAGCTTTCAGAATTAACCCTTAAAGAGGCTGCTTTGTTGGTTGGTCTGCCCAATGCCCCTTCTAAATTTAACCCCATCCGTCATTTTGATAGAGCATTAAAACGTGCCAATACCATCTTGACCCGAATGAAAAAAATTGGGTGGATTTTAGAAGAGGATTATCTTAAAGCCATTAAAGAGACACCAAAAATTTATAAGGGAACCCTAACACAAAACATTGCTCCTTATGTTACCGACGAGGTCGTAAGACGACTTAAAAAAGAGTTCAAAGATATTAAAACAGGTGGGTACACCATCTATACCACCATTGATATGGAGCAACAGAAAATAGCACGAGAGGCTCTAAGATACGCCCATAGAAAAATTGTTAAAAAACAGAGAGAGAACGTTAAAACAACCACCCTTAATGGTGCATTATTAGCAGTAGACAACGAAACAGGAGATATTAAAGCGATGGTCGGAGGTGTTGATTATAAAAAATCTGCCTTTAACCGTACCACGATGATGACCCGACAACCAGGTTCTGCTTTTAAACCTTTTTTGTATCAAGTTGCCTTAGATTTGGGTTACAATCCTGCCACAGAGCTGACCGATGTGGCAAGAACCTTTCAATATTATAAAAATGGTCAACGAATGATTTGGCGACCTAAAAATTATGAGAGTAACTTTGTAGGATTTATCAAACTGCGTGAAGCCCTTGTACACTCAAGAAACCTTGCCACCATTAACTTGGTAACAGAAGTGGGTATGCAACGTATTTTTGAAAAACTTAAACCCCTTAATATTCCCCATATTCCACAAGATATGTCCATCTCATTAGGTAACCTTGGTCTTAGCCCCGTGAAGATGGCTCAAATTTACTCTGCCTTTGCTAACGGGGGGCATATGATTGAACCTCGACTGATTTCAAAAGTATTGTCACGAAATGGTACGGTTATATATGAAGCAAAAAATTTAGAAATTACCGACTTTACTAAACCCGAACAAGCCTACTTAATGACCGATATTTTAAAAGATATTGTTACACGAGGAACAGGACGAAATGCACGGGTAGCAGGAGTTGAATTGGTAGGAAAAACAGGAACCACCAACAAAAATGTAGATGCATGGTTCTGTGGATACTCTCCTAGTACCGAAGTAATTGTCTGGATGGGAAGAGACAACAACAAACCCATTGGACGGGGTGGCACAGGTGGTGGTACATCAGCTCCAGCATTTTCATACTTTTTTACAGAGCTTTACAAACTCTACCCCAATTTACCAAGAAAGTTTAAAGTCCCAAAAGGGGTTTATAACTCTAGAAATGGGGTAAAAACAGAACTCTATACCGACATATCACCACTTCCAACCCGAACAGAAACCTCAACTGCCGAAGAGTTCCCTGACCTATTTTAGGTTCTTGGGGATTTCTTATTATTTTAGCTTATTATAAATATAATAAAGAGAAAACAACTCCTACTTTTTCACTATTGTGACCAACTCTTTAACTACAATACACCCATTAGAAAAAGGGCAAGACTGAAGCCATCTGTATATTTGGAATCGGAAGGCTCTGCCTCCGTGGTTCGGGCGTAAACGCTCCGATTCCGAAAATTTCAACTTTTCCTTAATTTTGCATCTCTAAAAGCTTTGCTTTCACGGCATCAACATGCCCCTTCACTCGAACTTTTTCCCATTTAAATGCCAACCTTCCATCAGGAGCAATCAGAAATGTGCTTCGTACCACTCCCATATACTCTTTTCCCATAAACTTTTTAAGTTGCCAAATACCAAAGCTTTTACACAACTCTTTATTTTCATCGGCAAGTAGGGTAATCTTTAATTTTTTCTTCTCGATAAAGTTTCTATGTTTTTTAGGAGTGTCTGGACTTACTCCTAAAATAATGGCATCTAAGTCTCTAAAATCTGGCAGGGCATCGGTAAATTCACACGCCTCTTTGGTACACCCTGGGGTGTTATCTTTTGGGTAAAAGTAAAGCACAACCCATCGACCTTTAATATCACGAAAACAGATCTCCTCTTCGTCTTGGTTTGATGCACAAAATTCGGGTGTAAGTTCTCCAATTTCTAACATGGATACTCCTTTAATATTTCTAAGAAGTATAGCTAAATGGGATTTAAAACAGGTAGTTTATCTCGAATCGAAGTTCAGTATATGAAGAGTCAGGTTTTAAGCTACCATCGATGGCTATCGTATCACTTTTGCCATCAATAAATGCCATTCTTATTTTAGCATAAAGGTTCGGAGTGAAGAGAAAGCCTCTCTTCACTAAATTTATTGTAAAAATTTTCTTGTCACTTGAAACCCCTGCTTTGGCATCATCAAAATTTTGAACAGCGTAACGCATCATCAACCTTCCCCCATTGAGTAGCCCTGCTTTATCTAAATTATAATCGGCTCGAAGCAGATAGGTATCGGTATTGGCATTCCAATTATACTGCCCCATGGCTCGAGTATATCCTGCGGTAGGAAAACCTCTCCACGGGGCTACAATATCTCCTTTATCAGCTACGCTAGAGTAGCCAAAACGTAAACTCCATGAGCGTTGAATCACATCCAATCGAGTAGCAAAAAGAGACCCATCTAAAGAGTCTGGATTATCATAACCTATTGTATTGTCTTTTAAGTTTGCTCCACCAATCGCTCCTGCTCCATTATCAAACTGAGCCATATATCGCACCGAAGGTATAAGCTTGGTCTTCTTAAAAACAAACCGATAAGAGCCTTCAACCATCATAGAAGAGAGCAGTTCAGGCACGGCTGTATAGTTCGCATTTAAAGTTGTATTGGTAATGGCACTGTTTTTAATATCAAAAATCAGAAGCCTATCTTCTATCCCTTTTTCATTTAACCTGCTAATGGTTAAACCTTGGTGCATCGCTCCATCATCATTTTCACTCCACTTTGCATACGCATCATTAGGATTGTCTCCATAGGCTAAAACATGATGAAAGTCTGAATGGTCTTTTAATTTTTGTCGTGTCAAAATTGCTGTTTTAATCGTGGTAGAGGTGAATGATCGGTTCTCGAAAGAGACCCCTTCAAAACTGTTTGGAATCATCTTGGTATCGTTACTTTTGGTTAAAAAACTCTCAAAAAGTTGCCGACCAATTTTTACCCGATTGTGGTTACCCCGATACTCAACAAAAGCTTGTGCCAACGAGGTCAACCCCTCCTCTTTTCCTGTTGAAATATCATAACGACTTAAAGTATCTTTCCCTCCTTTATAAAACTCTAAAGACTCTTGGCTCATATTCTGCCACGGAGTCTGAGAAGTATAAAACGAAGCCCCCAATCCAAAGCCGTTAAAGTAAGCACTGTGATAGGTTAAACTTCCCCCCACGGCAACCACTTCATGGTCTCGTTCGTTATCTTTATTATTATAAACAAAACTGTTCATACGAAACCGACCATAAAAGCGTCCATCTAAAAGCATCTTGGTCAAAGAGTCTACCTTTTTAGGAAACTCTCTGTTTTGAATGGTCATATTACATCGTAATTTCTGTCTAAACTCTAGCTCTGTTGATGCTTCTACAAGAAGACTACTCAATAAACTCAATGCTATATAAGGTGTATAGTTCACTTAAATTCCCCAATTCTAACTATCTTTGGCAAAATTCTACAGTGATTAGATTAGAGTTCAATTAAGATGATACCATTCATTAATAGAGTTCACTATCCCAAGAGGTTATTCCCCGTTTTAACGCCTCTTGTGCCATTAATCCTGTTCCATTAGTAGCAATTAAGTCTCTGTTTTGATTATAAATTTTAGCACTACAGACTCCACAACTTGGGCTTCTATCTTTACCAATAAAAAGTTTAATATCGGGATGTTGATTAAAAAAGTTTTGAGCATACAGCGTAATAGGCAAAGAGAGGTTCTCATTCGTTTTATTCGAGATGGCCTCAATGGTTTGACCATTCTCTATTAAATCCATGGTCGGTCGAGGGGAACCAAACGCATCATCTTCTGGACAAAAAGGTATAATCTTATACAAAGAGAGCTTTTTCAAAAGGGTTTCATTCAGATTATCCGAGGCATCATACCTGCAAGAATGCCCCATCAGACAAGCAGAGAGTGCTACTTTTTTCATTGCTTATGCCATAAAGAGTATCCAATAAATACCCACCCCCGAGAATGAAGTCAATACAATACCCAAAGCTACCCTCTGCCCTGCTTTTTTATGACTGCTCGTATAGAGTCCGGGGAGTGCTTTTCTTTTTCTATCGGCTTTGGCAAAATAGAGCGTACTCATCCATAAAATCATGGTAACGGTAGCAATAATAATATGTACAATCAGCAGATAAAAGCCCACCGTCAGATTAAAAGAACTCTCTTTCATATAATATTCAAACCCACCAGCCCGATGGATACCAAACTCAAAGTAAATCAGAATAATAGCAGTGACTGCAAACAACACACTCTGCGTTATGTGATGCAACCGATATTCTGCTTTGATTGCCAACCAAATAGACGCTCCAATTAAAAGGGGCAACAGTCCCACAATAACTACAACAATATCCATAAAATAAGGGGCTCTAGTCCCCAAGAAACCTACATCAAACATATACTCCACAATCAAATTTCCTCTAACCATATTTTTTTTTAGTATAGCGTAAATTTATTACAACTAAACCGATAAATATTATAGAGAAAAATTAAAAATATCTTGTTAACAAATCACCACACTTCTAGTAGATAATAAACTCAATCCGAGCAACCACAGGCTCAAATGAATCATGGGTACGTTGTCTAAATGCTCTCATCCCCACATGACTATCTCTATCAATTTTTAACCTTCAAGGTCACTCTTTGTTCCTTGGTAGTCGCTTACTCCTACAATAAGAGCCTCTTTTTGGGCTATGGATAGGGTGGTTAATATTACGCTTAAAACTAAAATCTTTAGTTGTTTTATTTTTTTCCTTTATTTCCCAACCCCCAAAGCAAAATTAGGAATGCTCTTGGGTATTTCTGTGGTGGGTTTCTGTTTTCCATTGGTTAAGACTTTAACTCTTTGGGTCATATAGAGGTCTATCTCTTTAATGGTAATAATACCATCAGCATCAACATCTGCTTTTGACTCTTTAAGCCCCTCTAACAGAGACTTGGTAAATGCTCCATGTCCCCACTCATCTTTTTCATAACTGTACCCGTTACCTGTAGTTGCCATCATTACGATAGCCCCTGTTCCTGCCTCGACAATAGATTTAATTGCTCCTGTAATATTTCCCCTTCTTCTTGAACCTGTAATGTTTCCACTGTGGCAAGTATCGGCTAAAAGTATCACTTTAGAAGGCAGATTTTTTATCGTATCTTCTATCTCTAACCATTTCAAAGCTGTTCTTCTAAGTTTTTGAACATTGGTATCATGACTTATAAAGTAGTAGTTACTCTTCTCATCATTCTCTCCATGACCTGCCATAAATATAATGGCTAAATCTCGTTGAGTCACCTCTTTGTCTATCCAATCTAACCCATCCAATATATTATCGGTCGTAGCCTCTTGATTAAGCAACTCTTTGACCACCACTTTTTTATAGATTTTCCCCTCTTGTTTTTTAAACATCTCTGCTACGGCGTGAGCATCTTTGTGGGCTACTTTTAGATTATAATTACTATTTTTATACTCACTCACCCCAATAGAAAGTAGATAGAGCGTTGGTTTATAAAGATTAGATACCACGGAACTACTACTTTTTTTAGTAACCCGTACAATAATTTCATCACTAATGGCATGGCTGTTTTTGGCTCGAATAGCAATAATATTCTCTCCTTCGACCAAATCAACCTCAATGGTAGGGTTAAGTTTCAGTTGAACCCCTCGTGTTGTTATCTTCTCTCCATTTCGCATGACCATAATCTTTTTAAGCGCTGATTGGCTCTGAATACTCAGTCTGATTTTAATGCTACCCTCTGGTGTGGTAATCGTAGAGGGGGTAAGCAACGAGAGCCTAGGAGGTGATGTTAAAACGACCTCAACAGCTTCTACTTTTCGGTGTTTAGAGACCAACTTAATGGCTCTTGCTTCACTGCCTGTTTTGAGTACAGCCTGAACAATATCAGGTCGATAGAGTTGTGGGTACTTTTCGCTACCTACAAAATAGGCTTCATGTTCTGCCCCTTGATTAATATGATAACCAACATATTTAGCCCCCTCCAAACTGGCATCATAATACCCATTAGGAGTCCAAGCCACCCACTCATCGGTTTTTGAGATAAAGAGACTTAGTTGAGGTTGCATTTGTTCTTTGAGTCGTGACAAATCCCAAACCCTAATCGTCTGGTCATCACTCCCACTCACAAGCCTATCCCCATCAAGAGCAATGCTCCAAACCTCTCCTGTATGCCCTACCAAATTGGCAACCTCTCTGCCCTGTTGATTGTAGATTTTTAGAAATCCATTTGCTCCACCTGAGATGATATACTCTCCATAAAAGCCATAACAGTTGTGTCCATATCCATTGGTTGAACCTCTTATAATGGATTTTATAACTTTGCCATTTTGTTTAATATCTAAAATGGCATCATTGTATCCATAATCTCCCCCTGCTCGGTGGTGTAGAGACAAGCCATGCCTTGTCTCTACGGCTATTTTTTTAAAACTTTTTTCGTTTTGGATTTTGCCTACTTGAAAGGTTTTTAGATTTAGGGTTTTTTGGAGTTTACTTCCTATTGTATGGCAATCTCCAGTCCATTTATTCCCCCA
>DCAF01000019.1:22690-23337 GCA_002311915.1 Sulfurovum sp. UBA1140
TCAATACCCACACTCCATACCGTCTCTCCTACCCCCTCAATCTTCTGCAAAACAGCTCCTCGTTCTCTATCCCAAATATAGATTTCAAAGTTATCCCCTCCAGCACTAATGGCTCGTTGAGCGTCCAAAAAGGCAACAGCCCTGGTGAGATTGGTATGTTTTGTAAAGCTTTGGGTTTTTTGGTAGCCCTCTTTGACACTATAAATATTTACATCTCTTGGAGAGGTTGCTGTTCCTGCTATTAAAAACTCCCCATTGGGTGAGTATGCCAATCCTGCTGGTTGGGTCTTGGAGCCAATGGTTTTAATAGGCTTTAAATCGTAATCATAGATGGTTATCTCTCTGCCGTTTAATCCACATACGGCGATATGTTTATCTGAGATGGCTAAATATTTTAGCTTGTACCCTTTTCTATCACGCTTTACCACCTTTTTGCCCTGCATACTATAGAGGAGTATCTGATTGTCATATCCTGCTGTAACAGCAAAGTAGCCACCCTCTTTTTTGATAATCTTGACAGCATAGACCTGCTTGGTATGAGAGGAGAGCGTATCGAGTAGTCTAAAATCCTCTCCACTCCATATCTTGGCACTCTTGTCAGCTGAACCAGAGATAAGGTAGGCTCCATCAGGGCTAAAGGCTAGGTC
>DCAF01000019.1:23472-24037 GCA_002311915.1 Sulfurovum sp. UBA1140
ATCCCCCAACAGCCAAAAACCTCTCATCGGGGCTTAGAGCAATGGCATATATCTTCCCCTCAGGACCTGCTCCAATCTGCCCCAATATCTTTCGCTTCTCTTTTCCTGTTTTGCTATCCCATACCCTAATGGTCTTATCATCACTAGCCGAGATAATATCGCCTGATTTGGTGACGATAATGTCTCTTATTATTGCTGTATGCCCTTTGGTGTCTAGCTTCAAGATTGCTTTGCTTGAGGCTGTGGTGGGTTGGGTCTGCCTGAATGCTTTTTGGGTTGGGTTTGGGGTGCATCCCAAAAGTAGTAGTAGGGTTAGGATGGGTAGTAGGTGTTTCATGGGTTTTCTCCTTGTGGTGTTTGTGTTTGTGTCTCTACGGTTTACGATTTTATCATTTTCTTTTGGTTGGTTTGGTTAAAATTTTACGGGTCAGGCGTTTAATATCCACTAAAATAAAAAGTGGAAAAAGTTTGTTTATCGTTTTAAAAATATTACAGTTAGAACAACAGAGCCACCAGTTAGGCTTTTTGAACATTATGGATATGATAAAAAAGATGTGAAGAGTTT
>DCAF01000019.1:24068-53174 GCA_002311915.1 Sulfurovum sp. UBA1140
TGAGAGCGTTAAGGATAAAGTTTTGAGATTGATTAAGAGCTAGAGGTAGTTCACTTTAATCTTTTAACAAATCACCACACTCTTAATCTCGGTGAACTCTTCTAATGCCCATTTTGGTCCCTCTCTTCCAATGCCAGAGAGTTTGCTTCCTCCGTAGGGTTGAACGTCGAAACGGAGTGTTGGAATGTCGTTAATAACCACGCCTCCACACTCGGCATCTTCTATAAACTGTTGTGTCATTTTTAAATCATTGGTAAAAATAGAGAACTGTAAACCGTAAGGGGAATCGTTCATTTTTACAATGGCTTCTTCGTAACTGTTAACCCTTACCAAGCTTACAATTGGGGCAAAAACCTCTTCACAAATAATGCTCATATCATCGGTTACATCTGCCATGACGGTTGGGGTAAAGCTACCACCTACAATCTTTGCACCTGTGAGTAGGGTGGCTCCTTCATCTTCGGCACTTTTTACCCATGTTATGGCACGATTTAATGATTCATTGTCAATAAGTGGTCCCATAAAAGTATCCTCTTCATAAGGAGAACCCACTTTTAGAGTTTGTGTCTCTTTGGTCATGGCAATGGCAAATTCATCATAAACGTCGGTATGTACATAAATTCTTTGTAACGAGATACAGACTTGACCACTGTTTACAAAAGCTCCAAATACACAACGCTGTGCCGCGGCTTCTACGTCGGCTCCTTTATCAATAAATGTTGCTGCATTCCCACCCAACTCTAGGCTTACTTTTTTAATACCTGCTTGTTGAGTAATAATATGACCCACAGGAACAGAACCTGTAAACGAAAGAACTCTAGGGATAGAACTTTTAACCAACGTACTACCCACTTCTACGTCACCATAAACTACCGAAAGGGCATCTTTAATGGCATACTCTGAACTGTTAAAGAGTTTTGCTAATTTATAGGCTGTTAACGGGGCTTCTGGAGTTGGTTTTAAAACCACGGCATTTCCTGCTCCAAGTGCTGGGGCTATCTTGTGAGCCACCAAATTTAAAGGAAAGTTAAAAGGGGTAATACACGCCACAACTCCCACAGGTACACGGGTAAAATAAGCGATGGTTTTTTTACCACTTGGGGCAATATCGGTCGGAATGGTCTCTCCATGTAGTGCTACGAGTTCTTTGGCAGTCAATTCAATGGTTTCGATACATCGGTCAACTTCTACCCGTGCAAATGCCAAGGGTTTCGCCACTTCGTCAACGAGTGTTAATGCCATGTCCTCACGATAATGTCGCAACTTATCAGCCACATCTTCTAGCCATGCAACCCGTTGATGAAGTGAAGATTTAGCAGTAGCTTTTGATGCCTTTTGAGCAATAAGTAATGCCCGTTTGGTATCTTCTGCATTACAAATAGGAGCACGACTTACCACCTCTCCACTGTAGGGGCTTCGTCGCTCTCTTAATACCTCTTTGGTCTCTTCGACACTGCCCATAAAAATTTGTGCATCATTAATTTTTTCACTGCTTTCAAATATTCCAAACATAAACAATTACCTTTTCTCTTTAGTATAACGCAATAACAATTAATCTTAATTTATTATTTAACAAGACACCTTGCAGTATGAAATGGGCGTGAGTAGTTTGGTGAAGTAAAAAGATCCTCTTCTAAAAACCACTCTCTACTTTTATCAATCTCAACAAATTGAGCCACTTTTCGTTGCATACGGCTTTCACAGATAACAGTTTCTCCTTTGGCAAAAGCAGATTTTACTCCTTCCATTCTATCGGTGGTAACTTTAAAATGAAATCCAATGGCTATAGCCCAAAAAAGTCCCATACCTAGCATTCCGTTTCTAATGGCAATCTTGGTAAAAAAAGGTCGGGTGGTTACAAAAAGTGTAATCAGCAAAGCAAAAGAAGCAATGACCAGATAGCCACCCTCTAACTCTAAAAAATTTCCCATATTTGATTTCTCCTCATAGTCTAATTTGGTCAATAATATCACAATTGACCTGCGTCAAAATTGATAAACATCAACATTATAAATCATAAAAACATCTATACTAATAAAAAAGAGAAAAAGAGGATAATATGAAAAAATACCTGCTTCTTGCCCTAAGTCTTGCCTTTCTATTTACTGCATTTATGGCATTTCAAAAGAGTAGACCCATGGAAAAAAATGCACCCATCTACCAAGAGATAAAACGCTACTCTCCTTACTATATAGACAAATGCTTTGGTGGCTTACAGATTATGAGTAAAATAGATGAAAACTTTAAAGAGAAGCCCTCGAATATGGAAGTTTTTCACCTTTTGGATTTTTTAGAACAGCAATGGGGTAAAGAGCATCTAAAAATAGTAGAAAATCAACTGATTGTAAGCGATGAAAAAAATGCTACTGTTGCAACACTCCCTATCATTAACCAAGAAGATAGAGATTTTTTATATAAATTTTACGGAATATAGACAATGACACAGATTGTTATGACCCTAATTTTTAGTGTGGTTATGCTGGTATTTATGGGGTTCCCTGCCATGAAGATTGTAGAGTGGTTAGCCAAAAGAATAGAAATGAGTCAAGAGAGGCAAAATTTTCTAATTATTGCCATCACCATCTTTTTATCATTAATGATTGGGCTTTTTCTACAGTTTTACTAAAGGTTTATGATAGAATCATAAACCATATAACCAAAGGATGACACACCGTGAATTTTTATCTACTCTTCTTTTTACTCATTATTATTATTGGTTCCATTGTGAGCTATATCTATTTTATGAAAGAGAAAAAAGCTCAACTCATGGCAATAGAACAAGGTATCTGCCCCAAATGTACCCACCCTACCATTGAGATTATTGATCAACGAACTACAGGATGCAGTGGTCCAAAGATGATAACTTTTGAGTGTCGTCACTGTAAATATATCTCGACCTTTCACATTTCAGGAAGCTGTAACAGTGGACGTTGTGGTGTTTAAAACCCCACTTCGTCTAACTCTTTAAATTTATAAGCTTCCATAATATCTTCGATGGTCTCCTCTTCACGTACACAAAGTACCATCATCCCATCATTCATAAACTCTATATAAGATTCAAACTTATTCTCTAAAACAACAAAATCAACCCAACCCGTGAAATCTTCTCGTTTATCAAAAAATTGGGTGTTTTGAATCTTACCCTCATCAAAATCAATTAAAGCCCAACTCTTTGCTTCCATAAGTTTAGCTACTTTTGACAGTTCTCCCTCATTTTTATCTATAGGTATCCAAATCAACATCTTATGCTCCTTTTAAAAGCTCCTTATCAAGCTTTAGTTTTTTATTATTCATCTTTCCTATCCCTCTTTTTATCACCTTACTTGCAATATTTTTTGCATCTTCAAGTGAGTGCATCGTATAGCTACCACACTGATATTTATTAAGTTCAGGAATATCTGATTCTGATTTTACCAACAATATATCTTTCATAGACGCTCTCCAAGCTTTTGCTACGATTTTTCTCTTTGGTGTACCAAGAAGTGACATATAAAAACCTGTTCGACAACCCATTGGAGATATATCAATAATTTCAACATTATCACTGTTAAGATGGTCACGCATAAATCCTGCAAAAAGATGCTCTAAGGTATGAATACCTTCTGAACTTAGTGTCTCTACATTTGGCACTACAAATCTTAAATCAAAAACAGTAATGGTATCCCCACTTGGAGAGGTCATTGTCTTAGCAACCCTAACAGCAGGTGCGTTCATTTTAGTATGGTCAACAGTAAAACTATCTAATAGTGGCATAATATAATCCTTATTATTTTTTGTGAATTATAGCGAGGTTAGTTAAGAGTGGATAGTTAGAGATATTTTATTTTAATCTTTTCTATCTTATGCTTCAAAATCCTCTGCAATATCTTATGTTCTGGAAAGAATAGCTCGATATTATTCACAACAAAATATCTAAAAGCATAAAATTCACTCTCCACACAACATTCCTCTATCAACTCCTCAATATCAGGGTCAAACATCGAATAGTTAGTATAATTTTTCTCATCCAAATACTTTTTATAATGTCTCTAAAGAGTTGAATGAAAAGATTGGATACAGTCAGAGGAGTTAAAAAATATTCCTATTTTTTCAAGCGTTAAAGATAAGATTATGGGGGTTATTCAGAGGTTTTAGGGCAGACTTTAGTCACATAAAATAGTGGTCGAGGCTAAAGCCATCGGTTCCGTATATGCAATCTGCATTCTCGGAATCGGCGTGTTTACACCCGAACTATTGGGTTCAAAATAGCAAACAGTAAATTTTTTTCACTGTTCACTATTCACGAAACTATACTCTAGCTTCTTCTCTTCGTTGTAGCATTATCCAGTTATCATCAATATCTTTTTGAATCTGATCAATAACATGACGATACTGAGGTTTAAATAGGTGTTTATAACGCCCTTGAGCCCCAAGATAATCTTCTGCTGTAATAATATTTTTTGGTCTATAAAGAATATTAAGTTCATGTCCATTAAGAATCTCATAGATTGGGAACATTAAAGAGTCTGTTGCCAAATCAGTTAAAGCAATGGTATCTTTTGGTTCAAATTTCCACTCTGTACAACAAGGAGATACCGTGTTAATAAAACAAGGTCCTTCAGTCTCTAAAGCTTTTTGGAAACCTTTAGCCATTAACTTCCATTTATTTGGAGCCAACTGTGCTACATACGGAGCACCGTGTGCTGCCATAATAGCAACAATATCTTTTTTCTTCTCTTTTTTACCATAACTATGAGTACCAGCTTGTGCTGTAGAAGTGGTTGCACCTATTGGTGTTGCTGAACTTCTTTGACCACCTGTGTTGGCATAGTTTTCATTGTCAAGACAGATATAAGTAAAGTCATGACCTCTCTCCATTGCTCCTGAAAGCCACTGGAAACCAATATCAAAAGTAGAACCGTCACCACCAAATGCTACAAATTTAACTGGAGCCTCGTTGTCTTTAAGTGTACCTTTTTTCTTTCTTACTTTATGCATAACTTCTGCACCTGTAACAGCAGTAGCAGCATTTTCAAAACCAATATGAATCCAAGATGTATCCCATGATGTAAATGGATAAACAGCTGTAGAAACTTCCAAACAACCTGTGTTTGATGAAATAACTAAGTTGTCATCGGTAGAGTTCATAAGCTCTCTAACAATCATAGAGTGAGCACAACCAGGACAGAGAGTGTGTGCACCCTCAAATCTGTCATTGTTGGTTGAAAACTCTTTTAAGTTTTTTACTGAAGTAATAGCCATTTCTTAACTCCTTTCCGTTTTAAAGAATCCTAAGCGTGGCCCTCTAAGACCAGAGAACTGTTGGATTTCTGTTGTAATGTAACCTGCATCAGCGTGTGCTTGTTGCTCTGTATAAATTCTTTCTGCCTCTTCAATAGAGAAGTCACGACCACCAAGACCATAAATAAAGTTTGTTACGATTGGTCTGCTTACAGACGTATACATTGCAGCCGATACTTCGTTAAAGAATGCACCCATTGCTCCACCTGGAGATGAACGGTCAGTTACAGCAATAGCTTTAGCATTTTTCAATACTTCTCTTACCTCTTCATAAGGGAAAGGTCTAAAACATCTAATCGCTACAACTCCTGCTTTAATTCCTTTCTCTCTTATCCTTTTAGCAGCAACTCTAGCAGTCTCTACTGTCGTACCAAGACCAATAATTACAACATCTGCATCTTCCATATCATAACTCTCAACTCTATTGTACTCTCTACCTGTAAGCTCTTTAAACTCTGCAAATACTGCGTCAATTACTAGTGTTGAATCCATAATCGCTTTGTGCTGTTTTGCTTTATGCTCAAAATGCCAATCTTCTTCTGTTTGTGCACCATAAGTTACTGGTTTCGAGAAATCAAGCATGTCATCAATTGGCTCAATTACACCAACAAAATCAATTGCTGCTTGGTCTGTCAATGGATATACATTTTGTGCAGTATGCGAAGTAATAAATCCATCTTGGTGAATCATCATTGGCAATCTTACCGATGGGTTCTCTGCAATTTTAAACGCACAAAGAGCAAGGTCATACGCCTCTTGAGCATTAAATGCACCCACTTGAAGCCAACCAGAATCACGACCAAGATACATATCAGCGTGGTCACCACGAACATTTAGTGGAGAAGCCAACGCTCTGTTTACAACATTAAGTATGATTGGGAGTCTCATACCAGATGCTTGGTAAAGAACCTCTGCCATCAATGCAAAACCTTGAGAAGAGGTAGCTGTTGATACACGTCCACCAGCAGCTGAAGCACCAATACACCCTGACATTGCAGCATGTTCAGACTCAACCATTACAAATTCGCCATCAATGTATCCATTAGCTACATAAGCACCATAATTCTCAACAATTGGTGTTGAAGGGGTAATAGGATATGCCACAACAACATCAACATCGGCTTGTCTTAAAGCTTGAGATGCAGCGTAGTTCCCGTCCCAAACTTCTCTTTCATTTAAATCAAATTTTACTGCCATTACGCTTCCTTACTTTTTTTCTCTTTTTTCTTTTTCTCTGGCCAACCAGCTAGAGACTCTTCTAAGTCAGTATATTCACCAAACATTAAAAGTGATTTTGGATTGGTAGGACATACTTCTACACAAACTCCACACCCTTTACAGTGATCATAATCAATTCCTAGCATCTGCTTATCTCTTGAGATAATAGAAGTATCTGGACACCATACCCAACAGTTTTGACAATCAATACAGATGTCTCTGTTATATACAGGCTTTATTACTCTCCATGACGCAACCGTTGCAGTGTATGAGTTAAACCCTGAGTAATTTCTCTCTTCTGCTTTTTTGAGTGCAATACCTGTAGCATCTCCATTAAACGAAGGAAGAACACTACCTTGATTGACCTCATCCCATCCTAGTAAATCAAAACCACCTTCAAGTTGACTCTGTCCTCTATTATCATTTGCTAATAATTTTAAATCTTGCATTCGAACTCCTCTCTACTTAACTTCGTTGTATGCACGAGTAATCGCTTTCATATTTCCATCAATAATCTTCTGAGGGAATTTAGCCAATACTCTTTTCATGCTCTCTAAAAAATAATCCAATTCAAACATACCTGAAATCTTTACAAATGCTCCAAGCATTGGTGCATTTGGAATAGAACGACCAATAGTATCTAAAGAGATTTGAACACAATCAACCGTGTATACTCTATCTTCTTTCCCTTGAAGTGCAGGAATTCCAGTAATTAACTCCTCTTTAGAGAGGTGAGTCGTAATAATATATTTCGTAGACTCTTTTTCATTTACTTCAATGTTGTCTGTAAATGCCAAGGCAGGGTCAATAACCAATACATAATCAGGATTCATATATTTTGCATGATTAAAAATCTGCTCATCTGAAATTCTGTTATACGCTCTAAGAGCTGCTCCTCTTTTTGCAGAACCATACAATGCGAAAGCCTGAACTTCTTTACCTGTAGTTGCTACAACGTCTCCTAAACCTTTAGCACCAGATACGGCACCTTGACCAGCACGGCTATGCCATCTTATCTCTGTCATGATTTCTCCTACTTGTTTTTTTACGATTATGAGGTATTGTAATGTCCACCCTCTTAAAAGATGTTGCATAGTTGTCAAAAAAAATTATAATATTTTCATGTGTATAGTTTCTATCCACTATTTATAATTTTCATCACTATTTTTAATGAAATTAACGGCATCCAAAACATTTTCATATATGTTCGGTGTAGATTTCTCTAATACCTCTCTACTGGCATATCCTGAAGTCACTCCCACCGATTTTACTCCTGCATTGTACGCAGAGTCTATATCCATGGGGGTATCTCCAATCATCCATGTTTTAGTTTTATCATGCTCTAACTTTAATAAAGCTTTTAAAATCGGCTCTTTATGAGGTTTTGGATGGGTTACATGCTCTCGACCTATTAAAACATCAAAATATTTCATCAAGTCCATATGCTCCAGTAAAATGGTTGAATACTCCCCTGTTTTGGTCGTTACCACCCCCAAATTGGCAAACTTACTTGCTTCAACTACTGCCTCTCTTGCTCCTTTTAGTAACACTGTCTTTTGACACGAAATAACACGATAGTGCATCTTATAGGCATGTACATGAGCATCTACTTTTTCAATAGATACTCCCAAAGTTAGAAACATATTCTCAAGGGTATGCCCTATCTCACTCTTTATTGCCTCATCACTAGGAACAGGGCTATCAAAGGTTTCAAAAGCGACTCTAAAGCCTTCTAAAATTGCTTCTGTTGAGTCAATAAGGGTTCCGTCTAGGTCGAATAGGATGGTTGTTTTTTGCATTTTTTTGGCTCTTCTTAATATAATTTTTAATTTTAGAATTGTATCAAAGCTATCTAAGTCTTACGAATTTAGATCAGGCACAAATTAAAAAAATTAAATAGTGTCAGAGTAAATTAAATAAATATTAATCAGTACCTAAGTTAAAACCTCCTACAATACTCCTTGTAGATAGATTATTAAAAAGGAACATCATTTGGCTCGTAAGGTGAGAATCTTTGTAGAAGATACAGCTCAACATATTGTCTTGAAGAGTATTAATAGCTTAACGCTTTTTAAAGATGCACCTGATTATGGTGCGTTTATGGCTCTGTTACAAGTAATTAACGAGAAGATAGAGATAGATATACATGCCTATGTGTTAATGCCAACATATTTTGAATTTGTAACCACTCCTTTAGATCAAGAGAGTATATCTAAATTTATGCAGAGCCTAGGACGACAGTATGTGATGTACTTTAACAAAAAATATCATCGTAAAGGTACTCTATGGGAGGGGCGATATAAATCCTCTTTGGTAGAGAATGCCTATATTTTTGATACAATGCGATATATTGAAACACTACCTAGCAGTGAAGGCTTAGTAAATGATTCTACCCAATACCTATACAGCAGTGTCCATAATAATCTATTGAACCAAAAAAACAAAATTATTACCCCTCATAAACAGTATAAAGGGCTTGGATATACCGATGAAGAGCGACTTAGACGTTACTCTCAAATCTTTTATGCCAAGATAAATGCTCAAAAAGAGAACTTTATCGTCACTTGTTTAGAAAAACAGTTGGTGACAGGTAGCCCAGAATTTATTCAAAAATTAGAAAAACTTATCGGCGTGACATTGGGTGCAAAAACCCGAGGACGACCAAGGAAAAAACAGAAACAGCAAGGAAAAAGCATGTATAAAAAATTAGTAGTATTAGATAAAAACAACCATAAAGAGTTAAAAGTCAATCCAATGACCGATTTAAACTTTGCCAAAACAAGTGCATTTGTTCCTGTTATTGCCAATGAGGTAGCCCTTGTGGGTGCTGGTTTTCCTATCGTTTTTACAGCCGATGAGAAACCATCACTGGTCTCATTGGTCTCATTAGGTGGAGATAGCTTGGCTATTAACCAAGAAGGAAAGTGGATTACCAGTTATGTCCCTTCATTTATTAGAAAATACCCATTCTCTATAGCCAGTACCAAAGAGAATCCTGACCAAAAGGTGATTCTTATTGATGAGGAGTCGGCGTTGGTCTCAAATACCCAAGGAAATCAACTCTTTTTAGAAGATGGTGAACAGAGTGAAACTTTGCAAAATGCCGTAAAATTTTTAACCTCTCATGAGACACAAATGGTGATTACTCAAAACGTAGCCAAAGCCATTAGCGACAGTGGTATTTTAGAAGATAGAGAGATTGCCGTGGGTGAAGGTGATGAAAAACAGATTTTGGTTAATGGATTTAAAGTAGTTGATAAAAAGAAACTCAATGCATTAAGCGATGATATTCTAGCAGACTGGGTTAGAAAAGGAATTATTAGTCTGATTGATGCCCATCTTAAATCATTAGATCATATCGAAACCCTCTTTAAAATCGCCCAACAGAGACAGAGCTAAGAAAAATTAAACAATATTATTTTATGAAAGGAGCGATGCCATCTGTACCATGTTATGGATATAAGTCATCGACACTCAATGGCAAATAGAGCATCACCCAAAGAGGGTTTAGTCACAGGAGAATTAAGAAAAGCTATCTTTAAATCCAAAGTATCATTTTTAATGGTGGGTTTTTTTAGTCTTTTTATCAACCTGCTCATGTTGGTTCCACCTCTATACATGTTACAACTTTACGATAGGGTACTAACTAGTCGTAGTGAAGAGACACTCATTATGCTTACAGGGTTGGTCATCGTTCTTTTTATTACCATGGCTCTTTTAGAGATTGTTCGCTCTAAAGTATTGGTACGTATTGGTACCAAAATGGACAGTCTGCTTAATCAACGGATTTTTGATTCTCTATTTGAATTGACACAGAAACACCCTGGAAAAGCCTCTTCTATGCCATTAAGTGATTTAACACAGATTAGACAATTTATGACAGGTAATGGGCTTTTTGCTTTTTTTGATGCTCCTTGGATTCCCATTTATATTGGGGTACTCTTTCTATTTCATCCTATTTTTGGATACTTTGCTATTTTTGCAGCCATTATCTTAATAACTATTACCATTACCAATGAGTACGCCACCAAACGTAAACTTAAAGAGGCAAACGAGTTTAACTCGGCATCTACCATGTTTGTAAACAACAATCTAAGAAATGCTGAAGTCATCCATGCCATGGGAATGAAAGACAATATTAGAGGTTTGTGGGAAGAGAAACATTATGCTTTCTTAAATGCTCAGAGTCAAGCTAGTAACAGTGCAGGAATCTGGTCAAATGTCTCAAAAAGTACCCGAATGATGTTCCAATCCCTTATGTTAGGATTGGGTGGCTACCTTGCTATTCATATGGAAGTTAGCCCAGGTATGATGATTGCTGGTTCTATTATTATGGGTAGAGCTTTGGCTCCCCTTGACCTTATGATTAACAGTTGGAAAGGCTTTAGTGGGGCGAGAACCTCTTATGCCAGACTCGATGCACTGCTTAATGATTTCCCTAAAGATAAAGAGTATATGGAGCTTCCTGCTCCACAAGGCGAGATTATTTTAGAGCAAGTGGTGGTCGTACCACCCAATGCCAAGGAGCCTTCAGTACGTGGAGTATCTATGACAATAAACAAGGGTGACGTAGTAGGAATCGTAGGACCTAGTGCAGCAGGAAAATCCTCTTTGGCTAGAATCATCTTAGGTTTGTGGCCTCTACACAATGGTAAAGTTCGACTTGATAAAGCCGATATATCACAATGGGAGAAAACTGCTTTGGGGCAATATATTGGGTACCTTCCACAAGATATAGAGCTGTTTGAAGGAACCATTAGTCAAAATATCGCCCGATTTGGTGAAGTTGATGCTACAAAAGTAATTGAAGCAGCTCAAAATACAGGAGTCCATGAGATGATATTAAGACTCCCTGATGGATACGATACCAAAATAGGTGCAGGTGGAGCAACCCTTTCTGGTGGACAACGACAAAGAGTAGGATTGGCACGTGCTGTGTATAATAATCCTGTGTTGGTGGTACTTGATGAGCCTAACTCTAATTTAGATGAATTGGGTGAACGGGGGTTAATACAAGCCGTACAAACACTCAAACAGCGTGGCACTACGGTTATTATTATTACCCATCGACCTAATATTTTACAGGTCACCAATAAGTTGGCAATGATGAAGCAAGGACTGTTAGAAATCTATGGTAATACCAATGAGGTATTGGCAAAAATATCAGCACAAGCTCAACAGGCAAAACAACAAGCACAGGCCAAAACCCAAGCCAAACAGCCTCCTCGTCCTGCACCAGCCATGCCAAAAATATCGCTTAGTAAACCAAGCAGTTAAGGAAAAACAGTGAAAAAAACAGAAAACAGTATGCCTTCGCACAATACTTTTTATGTCATATCTTTTGGATTATTGGTTATCTTTTCGGTCTTTGGACTCTTGGGTGGATGGATGTACTATGCACCTCTTGCCAGTTCATCTGTTGCCATTGGAAAGGTCTCGGCAGGTTCAGCAAAAAAGAGTGTTCAGCACCTAGAGGGTGGAATTGTCGAAGCGATTCATGTTAAAGATGGAGATGTGGTTAAAAAAGGGGATGTACTTGTTGAGTTAGAAGAGATTCAAATTAAAGAACGTCTTAATATCTTAGAAGTTCAATATCAAAATATGATTGCTCTATATGCTCGACTTAAAGCACAAAGAGATGATAAAAAGAGCATCACTTTTTCAACAGACTCTACCGATAAAACCATTATGCAAGATGAAAAAAATATATTCATCACCACCAAAAAATCAATGCAAGATGAAGAGACCATTAACAGACAAAGAATTGTTCAATTAAGAAGTCAGATTAGTGGATTAAAGTCTCTTCTTGCTAGTAAGGATCGACGAATTAAATCTATATCAGTAGAGATAAAAGAGTGGAAAATCTTGTTTGAACAGAGACTCGTCGATAAGTTAAGAATTCGAGAACTAGAACGCGAAAACAATATGATAGAGGGTGATATTGCCAATACTCGTTCGGAAATTGCACGACTGCAAGAGCAGATTAGTGAAGTTAAAACCCAACAACTCTTACGAAAAAAAGAGTTTCTAAAAGAGGTTCTAAATCAAATGGTCGCAGTAAAATCTCAAATGTCTGATGTCAAATCAAAAATTATTGCCACTCAAGATACGCTTAATCGAACCACCATTCTTTCTCCTGCAGATGGTACGATAATTGGGTTAAGTATCGAGACCATTGGTGGGGTAGTTAGCCCTGGTAAAGAGATTATGGGCATTGTTCCAGAGACCTCTAAACTGATTATTATTGCACAAGTCAATACCACCGACATAGATAAGGTTAAAGTGGGTCTGCTTAGTGATGTAATGTTTTCAGCCTTTGATATGCGACAGGTTAATGTTATTGAAGGCAAGGTCATTCACGTTTCAGCCGATAGCTTTATTAATGAAGTAACAGGAGCACCCTATTATGAAGCCAAAATAGAGCTAACCCCCAAAGGAATCAAACAGTTAAAAGAGTACAAATTTACACTGGTTGCAGGTATGCCTGCTGAGGTCATGATAAAAATTGGGGACAGAACGGCTCTAAGCTACTTGATTAAACCATTTAAAGATATGATAGTAAGAGGATTCAATGAAGAGTAGTACAAAAATAGCATTGGCATTGGTAGCACTCATGGGTTATGCCCATGCCGATGTATTAACCCTATCCGAAGCATATAATTTGGCATTGGCAAACTCAAAAAATATTAAAGCATCAGAGTATCACCTTGAATCTAATCGACAACGTATCGACCAAGCCAAAGCAGAACTCTATCCACAAGTCTACCTCTCGGGTGCTTATGGTAAAAAAGAGTACGGCTCTAATGGTTTTGGAAAAATAGCCAACTATGGACTCTCTTTAAATCAATCCATCTACAACCCTGCTTTAAATAGTAAAATTGATATAGAGACCTCAAAAGTAGCACTCTCTAGTTCGGAAGTTGAGCTTAAAAAGCAGGAGTTATCACAAATTGTTCTGCCTATATATTTAAATATACTCAAAGCACAAAACAAAGTTGAACTCTATAACGCCTACGGCTTTGCCAATGAGCGTAAACTTCAACTGCTACAGATAAAATTTGATATGGCTCTGTCAAACCGAATGGACTTGTTACAAGGAGAAGTTGATTACCACTTTTCAAAAATGGATTTAAGAAAAGAGAAACGACTCATTAGAGTCAATCAACTCAAACTAAAACATCTATTGGGTACTTCTGACTTTCAACTGCCCACCATAGATTTTGACAGGGTTACCGATGAAACAGTCAGACAGATGAAAGAGGCAATCGCAGGGAGTGACCCGTTTCTTGTCAACTTAAAAATAGAACAAGCAAAAATGAGACTGAATCTATCTTCTAAAGAGATTAAGAGTGCATCAAACGGTCACCTGCCCAATGTTAGCCTTAATGCCCAATATGCCGAAATAGATGCCGATGCCAGTGTATCAAGTTTAGAGAACACCAAATCGCTCATGCTACAGATACAAATTCCCCTCTATCAAGGGGGTATTGTAGAGTCAAGAATTACAGCTTCTAAACTGGCATACCGTGCTGTCCAAGAGGAGTTACTACAAATTGAAGATGAGATAAAAGAGGAATATGACGAACGTTTAGCCCTTTTTGATTCGGCAAGTAGTGCATTAAGACTCTACAAAGAAGCACTCAACTCTGCCCAGTTGTACTTGGATTCCGTCTCTTTAGCCTTTGATAAAGGGTTAAAAAGTAGTATCGACATGAATGATGCCAAAAACAAGCTCTATGAGGTAAAATACCGATATGTAGAGAACATCTACGAGATGATAAGCGCCTATGTAGGACTGTTAATTTTAACCAACAGTTTAGAGAATTTAGAGATAGTGGATAGTATTATCACACAAAAGAGTTTTCAGTAACCATCAAAAACTAAACTTTTGATACTTTCGGAAACGAAGAGTTTACTCCAATGCCAATGA
The DNA here is from genome assembly GCA_002311915.1 of Sulfurovum sp. UBA1140. Lineage (GTDB taxonomy): Bacteria > Campylobacterota > Campylobacteria > Campylobacterales > Sulfurovaceae > UBA1140. The sequence goes on from DCAF01000019.1 coordinate 38,497, forward strand.
ATTAAGGCGGGGCTAAAGCCCAAACCCACCTAATAGAAAAACTCTTATTGAGTTGATAGAGATATTTTCGTTCTTTGGCTTCATTATTAAGAGCGAAGAAGCAGATTTTGTTGAATTAAAAAAAACGGTTACAAAAAAATTTGGAGAATCTTTAGAACCCATCTGCAACGGTGTTGACAATCAAGACCACTGGTTAAAAGAGACCACGTTTTATATTAACAGTTACCGTCAACTTGCCATTATTACCCCAACAGGTCAGCATAAACAGCTACAAGACCCCCTCAGAGATTCTTCATTTTTGGCAATGGCTTTTTAAAAACCAACATCAAATTGGCAAAATTAAAGATTTTAATGCTGTTCCTAATATTTCTAAGATTTTAAAGTTTATTGGCGAAAAGATTACCCTAAATCGGCAAGTTTTTACCATTGACAACTTGGTGGCTATTCAAGGAGGAGTGACCATTACGCTTAAAGATGAGCGTGGAAAAGTTGGGGTTTTGTGTAATAAACGTGGTGAGAGAGTACATTGCTAAAAATAAGATATTTGAGATAAAATACTGTATGTAAAACAAGATAGAGGTTAACGTGAAAAAAGCAATTATTACAGGTGTGACAGGTCAAGATGGTGCCTATTTGGCAGAATTACTTTTAGATAAAGGGTATGAGGTTTATGGTGCGTACCGAAGAAGTGCCTCGGTAAATTTTTGGAGAATGGAGGAGTTGGGGGTTGAAAATCATCCCAATCTTCATTTGGTAGAGTATGATTTAACCGACCAAGCCAACAGCATTCGGATGGTGATGCAGATTCAACCCGATGAAATCTATAACTTAGCTGCCCAAAGCTTTGTAGGAGTCTCTTTTGAACAACCCTTGGCAACAGCTCAAATTACAGGATTGGGGTGTGTTCATCTGCTTGAAGCGATACGTATTGTTAATCCAAAAATTAAATTTTACCAAGCTTCTACCTCAGAGATGTTTGGAGAGGTTCAAGAGATACCCCAAAAAGAGACCACCCCTTTTTATCCACGAAGCCCTTACGGAGTTGCCAAACTTTATGCCCACTGGATGGTGATTAACTACAGAGAGTCGTATAATATTTTTGGATGTAGTGGTATACTTTTTAATCATGAGAGCATTCCTAAAAATTCACCTCTAATCATTAAAATAGAAAATAAAATAGATATTTTACCCATTGAAGATATGTTTAAAGTTCCAAAACATCGAGATGAAGGCATATTAAAAAAATATGAAAGTAGTTATGTCTGGAATGGTGAAGATTGGACTAAGATTATAGCTGGTTGTGCATACCAAGATAGAGATAAAAAGATGAAATTGATTCAAACAAGAGAATCAAGCTATGAAGCAACAGATGAACATCTCTATTTTAATGAAAGTAACAGTGAGGTAAAGACTAAAAATATTAAAATCGGAGACAACTCTTTTAGAATTAGTTTTCCAAAAGAGAGTTTAAATCTAAGAACTAATTTGGAGTTAGCAAAATTTATTGGTTTTGTTGTTGGTGACGGATCAATTGATAAAAGAGGTAGAATTAGACTTACAGGAAGTGATAAAAACTTATTAGAAAATATGGCTAATCTACTTACCTCTCAATTTGGATGGAGTTATAGAGTTAATACTTATGGATCAGGTGGATTTGAAACCTCACAAAAAGATGTTTGGCAACTAGATATTAATAATAATACAAATTTTGGTTTATGGTTATATCAAGAGATTTATACCAATCATTCTAATGAAAAGAGAGTTCCAAGTTTTATTTTAAACTCAAATATAGAAGTTAAACAATCCTTTTTTGATGGATATTATTTAGCAGATGGTCGAAAAGATGGAAATGAAACTTATAAATATAAAGGTTTTACAACAAATTCAGCTACATTATGTTTAGGACTTAACTATATCTTTAGAAGCTTTTCAAAACAGACTATAAAAACAAAATCAGAATATAAAGATAAAAAGAGATACTATTATACTCAATTTAGAACTGATAGTGAGACAAAAAAAGGTAATCATTTACAAATGAAGTTAAATGAAGTGATAAAAATTACAGAAACAAACAGTGAAGATGGTTGGTTTTTTGATATCCAAACAGAATCCAAAACATTTGCAACTGGACCAAATCTCTTCAAGATACATAATAGTCCACTACGTGGGCGAGAGTTTGTTACCCGAAAAATTACCGACTCTGTTGCCAAAATAAAATTAGGAAAACTCGACTGTATCGAACTTGGAAATATGGATGCCAAACGAGATTGGGGATTTGCCAAAGATTATGTAGAGGGAATGTACCTAATGCTTCAAGCCGATACCCCTGATACCTATGTGTTGGCAACCAATCGAACCGAAACGGTCAGAGATTTTGTCACCATGTCCTTTAAGGCTGTTGGCATAGAAGTAGAGTTCCAAGGCAAAGGTGAAGAGGAGATTGCCATTAACAGAGCAACTGGCAAGGTGGTGGTCAAAGTCAATCCTAAATTCTATAGACCTGCTGAAGTTGAACTGCTTATAGGTGACCCAAAAAAGGCAAAAGATAAACTAGGATGGGAGCCAAAATGCACACTCGAAGAACTCTGCTCTATGATGGTTAACGCCGATTTAAAAAGGAATCAGCATGGGTTTAGTTTCTAAAAAAGTTCTAATTACTGGGATAGATAGCTTTACAGGAGTACATCTATCTTCTTATCTTCAAGCAGAGGGATATGATGTTTATGGAACCTCTCTACTCAATACATCAGATAAACAGTACCAGTGTGACATTACCAACAAAGAGGATATTAAACGGGTACTTATTGCCTCAACCCCTGATTATATTATCCACCTTTCGGGTATCTCGTTTACTGCCCACGGTAACAGTGAAGATTTTTATCGTGTTAATACCATTGGAACGCTTAATATTTTAGATGCCCTAGTAGAACTCAACATCAATCCCTCTAAAATAATCCTTGCTAGTAGTGCTACCATTTATGGAAATCAAGGTGTAGAGCTGCTTGATGAGTCACTCTGCCCTACTCCTGCAAACCATTATGGAGCCAGTAAATATTCCATGGAGTGCTTGGCTAAAAACTATTTTAACCAATTAAATATCATTATTGCCAGACCCTTTAACTATACAGGAGTAGGTCAGGCAGAACACTTTTTAATTCCTAAAATTGTTAATCACTTTAGAGAGAATAAAAAAAATATTGAACTGGGAAATCTACATGTGAGCAGAGAGTTTAATGATGTCGGTTATCTCTGTGAAATTTATCAAAATCTTTTAGAATCAGATGCTTTATCTCAAACGGTTAATATCTGTTCCAATCGTGGCATTGCTCTCTTAGAGGTCATTGAGATGATGAATAAAATTGCAGGATACTCTATCAAAGTCGAAGTCAATCCTGCCTATGTACGAAAAGATGAGATAAAAATATTAACAGGTTCACCTCTAAAACTCTTTGATATAATAAAAACCATAGAACAAAAACCATTTCAAGAGACCCTAAAGGATATGTTTGAAGCCTAAACTTCTTATTGATAGCATCTCTTTAATGTCCTCATTAACAGGTATTGGACGATATACTTATGAGGTTTCAAAAAAATTAAAAAAAATAGAAAGTTTTGAAATAGAATATTTTTATGGTTACTACTCAACTGACCTAATGAAATCTTCAACAAAAATAGGTATCAAAAATTTGAAATCTACCATTGCTAAAAATCCCTTCATTAAACAGATAGCCCGAAAATTTCTTACTCTATCGAGTAGACTCTTTGGTAAAAAATATGACCTCTATTGGCAACCCAACTTTATACCCAATAGTGGTATTAAAGCCAACAAAATTGTCACCTCGGTACATGATTTTTCATTTATTCTTCATAAAGATTTTCATCTTAAAGAGAGTATTGCCTATTTTGAAAACAACTTCTTTCAAAATCTTTATAGAAGTGATATGATTATTACAGGTTCTAACTACTCCAAACAAGAAATTTTAGAACGAACCAATTTTACAGAAGATAAAATTAGGGTTATCTATCATGGAATAGATCATAACCTTTTTAAAGTTTACCAAGATATAGAGTTAAACTTTGAACTCCCCTCTAAATTTATACTCTCGGTAGGAACGGTTGAGCCTCGAAAAAATCTTCTAGGACTATTAAAAGCCTATAATTTATTGGATGAGCAGTTAAAAAAAGAGTATAAACTTATATTGGTGGGTTTTAAGGGTTGGGAGAACAGTGAAATTATGGAACTAATGAATCAAAATAAAGAGAGCATTGAGTATCTAGGATTTATTAGTGATGAAGAGTTGGCAAAGGTCTATAATTTAGCCACCTGTTTTCTCTTCCCCTCTTTTTATGAAGGATTTGGTTTGCCACCACTTGAAGCGATGGCATGTGGAACACCTGTTGTCTCCTCAAACTCCTCTTCACTTCCTGAAGTAGGTGGAGATGCAGTGGTCTATTGTGACCCCTACAGCATAGAAGATATTAAAAATAAAATAGAGATGGTTTTAATCAATAGTGAGTTACAACAGACAATGGTTAGCAAAGGACTGAAACAAGCCAAAAAATTTAGTTGGGAAAAATCAGCACAAGAGCATAAAGAACTTTTTGATGAGGTACTCAACTCTTGAAAATAGCCATTGTACATGACTGGTTTACCGAAAAAGGAGGAGCAGAGAATGTGGTTGCCTCTATTTTAAAGGTCTATCCCAATGCAGAGTTTTTTGCATTGGTTGATTTTTTTGATGATAAACAGCGTCGAGAAATACTTGCCAATAAAAAAGTGACCACCTCTTTTATTCAACGACTCCCCTTTGCTAAAAAAATATTTCGTAACTATCTTTTTTTGTTTCCTCTTGCCATTGAACGACTCGATTTAAGAAAATTTGATTTGGTTATCTCCTCCTCTTATGCTGTAGCAAAAGGGGTGATGACAGGACCCGAACAGTTACATATCTGTTACAACCACTCACCCATGCGATACGCTTGGGACATGTATTTTCCCTATCTTGAAGAGCATCAGGTCAAAGGGCTAAAAGAGAAGTTTTTATCGTATGTATTGCATAAAATCCGAGTATGGGATGTGGTCTCTTCTAATCGTGTTGACCATTTTATTTCTAACTCTACACTGGTACAACAACGCATTGCTAAATATTATCGTCGAGAAGCCACCGTAATTCATCCCCCTGTTGATGTTAATAACTTTAAACTCTGTGAGAAAAAAAAAGATTACTACTTTACTGCCTCTCGGCTCGTACCCTATAAAAAAATTAAAATGATTGTCGAAGCTTTTATAGAAAATGGTAAAGCACTTATTGTTTCGGGTTCAGGTTCTGAATTTAAGACTATCCAAGCCATTGCTACCCCCAATATTCAACTTTTAGGCTATACAGAAGATGCAAAAATGCGGGAACTCATGCAGAAAGCTAAAGCCTTTATTTTTGCTTCATATGAAGATTTTGGTATTGTTCCTGTTGAAGCGATGGCGTGTGGTACTCCTGTGATTGCCTATGGAAAAGGGGGTATTCGAGACAGTGTTATTGAAACCCAAACAGGTCTCTTTTTCTATGAACAGACCCCAAGCTCTTTAAATGATGCGATAGAGAAATTTGAAACCATGACCTTTAATCCCAAACAGATAGCCAAACATGCCCAACAGTTCTCTATTCAACGATTTGAAGAAGAGATAGAACTGTTTGTAAAGAAAAAAATAAGAGAATCTAATCTCTTTTAAAAAATCGTTTAAGATGCCCTAAATTTGGTAATTTTGGGTTTCGTCTAAATCTCCTTAACATAATGACTCTTTTTTGATATACCAATTTTTTCTCAAAACTTTTTTGTGAATCAGGAACCCATGTGGGCAGTTGTATTTTAACCTTTTTAACCCTATCACCATTAAGTTCGACTGTAAAAAAATCAACTTGAAAGTTCTCATCTAAGGTCACCACCAGTGAACGTCTGTGTTCAATCTCTTGCTTTTTAATACGCCTAGAGGTAAACTCTGTGCCGTTGTGCCATCGTGGGACATCCAAATTAGGAAAAATAAAATTTCCTAAACCATAAAATATCGATTTTCCTTTGTAAATCTCATGGCTTTGAATCACATGGGCATGATGTCCAATAATTATATCTGCACCTGCATCAATTAACGCATGAGCAATTTTGGTGTCGGTAAAAGTAGGAAAAGGAATCTCTTGAATGCCCCAATGTGGTTGTATAATAATAAAGTCTACTTTTGATTTTAACAAAGCAATATCATCAATAATTTTAGTCACCTCTAACAAAGCACTACCACTCTGTTTATTGTCTCCTATGACTGCTTGAATTGATGAACATGAGTAGCCACAGAGTCCTATTTTTTTACCTGCAAAACTAATAATAGAGGGGTTATTAAAATTATCCCCCTCTATTCCTGCACCAAAATAGGGAATCTCTTGCTCCTCTAACGAGGCTTTGGTCTTGGCAAACGCCTCTTCACCATAATCCATCATATGATTGTTCGCCAAAGAGACGGCAAGAGGTTTCTGTTTAAATGTCTCTTCAATATAAGACTGCTCTTGACAGATATTAACCTTATCTCTAGCAGGGATTCCCTTGCAAGAGAGGGGAGTTTCTAAATTAAAAACAAACTCTTCTATATTAAAATCTATATGGTAGGGTCTATCGAGTACCGTATCTCCAAAAAAACTTAACTTCATCCGTTATCTTTCCTATTTTTTATTTTGATGTATATGTATCCCATAAAAATGAGATTATGGACAACACTTACAAGAGTAAAGAGCAACACCGAGACCATATAGGATTGAAAAAAGTAGAACCCCATATAAATTGCCAATACCCTAAAAATAAGTGTAATAATCTGTAATTGAAGCAACTCTTTTTGAAGATTTAAAATATTGTACATCATCGAAGTAGGTGGGGTGACAAATGCAAACATAAACCATACAATGGTTATCTGTGCAATAACTCCTGACTCTGCCCACTCTTGACCAAACATAAAGATAAAAATCTCTTCACCAAAAAATAGCACCACAAATAGAGGCACCATAAAGATTTTTATTAATCCTATTGTAGTTTTAAAATGAAGCGAGGTTATATCCTCGCCATTGGCATACATTTTTGATGCTTTTTGATAAAAAACACTGCGTGTTGAGTTAGCAACCAGTAAAATTGGTGCCTGCATTACCCTATAGGTTAAAGTATACAAACCTGCAACAGCAGGTGAAAACAGAGAACTAAAGAGTAAAATAGGAATATTCTGAGAAAATGAGTTTAAAAAAGCCGAGCTACTCTGATACTTAGGAAAGTTTTCATGCCGTTTCATATTGGCTCTGACCCTACGTTTTGAAAAATACTTTAACTGTAGGGTCTGTTTTTTTAAATGAAAGCCTAAGAGTTGATAGAGTGAAAAAAGATTAGAAAGAAGCTTTCCAATAATTAATCCATCCAGTGCAAAAAAGTATCGGCTGATACCTTGGGTTGAGACGGTTGTAACAGACTCCATCATTTTTACCGTTGCCATTTTTTTATAAAACTGCTTTCGGGTCGCATAGGTATTAAAAATTTGTATCAGACCAATAATTAATATAGAGGGGGGCAGTAGCCAAACTAAATAGTTCAGCCCATCAAAATAGTCTAAAAAGAAATCATAAAAGATAAAAAGCCCAAAAGAGAGAACAATAACTGTAATAATAGTGATAAAAATAGAGAGAAAAACCAACGCTTGAGCATCTCGATTGGACTTGGGCAACATAATCGCCTGTTCGTACTTTAAACTCGATACCATTCCCAACATACTAGAGAGGGCAAAAAAGAGCGAATAGAGTCCAAACTCACTCGGTGTATACAAACGGGTAAGCAAGGGAATAAATGCCAACATAATTGCCTGTGCCATCAGCGTACCCGACATCAGCGTAATAATCTGAAGCAGATATTGGTTTTGCTTTACTTTAATAATCAGACGGTTCATCTATCCAATCTTTTTACCCAACCATTGGGGGTGAATCAATCGGCTGTACTCATAAAGTATGGTGGTGAACTTACTTTTAAATTTCCATTCATAAAAAGCATACTTGTCTGACTCGCGTTTAAATCGTTTGTTCATCGAATAGAAATACCCCTCTACTTTAAGAGTTCGGTCAATATGTTCAATATAATATTTAGCATAAACTTTAGACATCTCGGCTAAGGATGAGGTATCAATCACCAAGTCAACACTGTTATTAGGAATATAAGAACTAACCCACGGAGGAATCAATATAAAGTCATACTCATTTAAAAGTTTATCAAAAGAGTTTAATCTATCTATAATATCACTTAAGAGTGCCACTTTTTTATCAGGAAAGTTATACTCTATAAAATAAGAGGCATAGGTCAAGGTCTCGGGCAAATCCAACACAATATGACAACTGTTTGGAATATATGATTTTAAAATCCTAGAGAGTCCACCATACCCTGCCCCTATCTCAAAAATAACGGGTCTACTTTTAAAATCTACATGGTTAACAATATTATCGGTAATTATTGAATAGAAGAGTGAACGAATACTCAACCGTAACCCCCTATAATTAACACACAAGTTATTCCCTGCATAACTCTCAGAGAGAGAGAAGAGTATCTCTTTGGGTACAATTTGGGCATGTCGATGATACTCTAATACCAAATCTATCGCTTTAAGATAACTAACATAGTAACCAAACTCTTGATTTACTACTAAAAATTGATCTTTAACAATATTGGCAGCTAACTCTTTCATGCCTCTAAAATTAATCAGATAGGTTTGATTAATTTTTCCACTATTATCAAACAGCTCCTCTTTAAAAGCTTGACTCATCTGCTCCCACCACTCGGCTCTGTCAAATCTATCGGGGTCATTATCATTGGCTAATTGGTAAGAGGTCTCTATTTTACTGAATACCTCTAGGGGAACATCTCTTTTTTCTAGCTCTACTAAAGGTGGCTTTATCCAAGGTATATTATCGCTTCCTTCACGATACATAGCTTTTATATCAATCGTATCAAAACCATCTAAACGGATACTTTTTTTAAAAATTAATTCATTAGAAATTAGTGCCATAAACTCTTTAGAAGCAAACAGCGTTCGCCCAAAAAAGTTATAAAACTTAATCACCTCTAAAGGACAAAGGGGTGCATCCCATGTTCTAAGTAAAAACTGTGACTGCTTTTGATATATCATTCTGCTGAATAGATTTTTGAACTCTTTATTCAAATACCCTACGCGTTTAAGTAACCACTTTACCGTATAAATTGTATTTTTCATTTTTTTCCTAATAGTTCGGGTGTAAACACGCCGATTCCGAAAATTCAGATGGCATAGTCGGAACCGATGGCTTCAGCCTCGCTAATTCATTGGCATTGGAGTAAACTTTCCGATTCCCAAACAAGTCTACTTAATTGCTAAAGTTCCTTCAAATGGACCAAATTTGGCAACGGTCATAACGTCAACAAATCCAGCCCGTTTTAGCATGTCCATATTCCCTTTGGTTGAGAAGGGTTCAAGTACCCCTTTAAGGGTTCGAGTTTTTTGAAAAATCTCTTCGGGAGTATATCCCTGCTCTAACTTATACTCATTATAGATACCTGTCATAATATCTTGAAACCTAGCATCAGGAGCACGTACTTTTTCAAAGTATAAAAAAGCACCCCCCCAATTAAGCGATTGGTATATTTTATCTATGAGCTGTTGACGCTGACTTGGGCGAATAAATTGCACCACATAATACGAAGTAATCAAATCTGTTGGCTCAAACGTATACTCCAAAATATCCTCAAAAGAGAATGAAAGATTGGGCAGTTGATACTTCTCTTTGGCAAGTTTTACCATATCCTCTTCAATATCTAAACCAATAAATTTGGCTTTTCTATCACTAAACCTCTCGGCTAATTTGTAGGATAAAATACCTGTTGATGCCCCTATCTCATAACAAGTAGAGTCATCTTTTACAAAATAGTCACTCAGCTTTAAAATCATATCATGCCCCTCATTGTAAAGGGGTACCGATTTAGCAACATGAGATTCAAAATCTTTTACCATCTCTCCTGAAAATTTCCAAGAGGCATTTCCTGAATCAATATTGTCCCCCACGGTACGTTTATCTATACTCATTATTTTCTCCTTAATCAAACATCAAAATATCATCAAGACGACCCGACCCACGAATCATAAAAGCGTTCACCGAAATCAACTCATTTCCTGCTTCAAAACGGGCAATATCTTCTGCTAAATTACGGGTAAAGGTCCGCCATGTTCCATCATCAGCGTTAGCACCTAGTCCTAGCAACACATACTGTCCACTTAAACCCCGATCATCATCTCTTGGGCTATAAACTAAATACCTGCGACCATTGGTGGTCTCTACCGAAATATAAATTGTAAAGTTTTCATTATAATTCATACTCCATCGTACATAACGGTTATTGGTATCATTCCATGCATTATCACCACCTCTGTCACCCAACATATATCCATTACTTTTCTCTGCACCCAATAGTTGAATAACCCGACTGCCTCGGGTAGCATCTTCTACATTGGTAATGGTGGCTCCTTCGGGAACATTGGCAAAAATAGACCAACCATTGGTATTTCCATCTTCGGCATCTTCATAAAAGGTCTCTTCATAACTAAAGAGTGTTTTAATATCATCTAAACGACCTGACCCTCTTACCAAAAAGGCATGAATGGCAATCAACTCATTGTTGGGTTCAAACTGATGTAAATCATCTTCTAGGTTACGGCTAAAGGTCTGCCATGTTCCACTGTTTGCACCCTCACCTAAACCAAAACGGATATAGTTACCTGATTTACCTTCATCGGTATTGGTTGGGGTATACAACATATATCTTGCTCCCTCTTGAGTCTCTATGGCAACATAGATATTAAAGTCTTCGGTAAAGTTCATACTCCATCGAATACTGCTATGGTTTCGATTGTTCCACTGCCCATCTCCTGTTCGACTCCCTAGCTCAAATCCATTGTCCCGTCCTGTCCCACGAAGCTCTATAACTTGACCCCCTCGAAGGGCATCCTCTATATTGGTAATGGTAGCCCCTGCTGGGGTGTTGTCATAAATTGTCCACCCCTCGGTATTACCATCTTCGGCATCTTCATAGACCACATCATCTTCGACAGGTACTACTTTTGGTCGAGAGAGCATCTTAACGTCATCAATTAATCCACTCCCTCGAATGGTAAACGCATTAACCGATACAATCGAATTATTGGGTTCAAAATCTTTTAAATCCTGTTCCAAGTCTCGGGTTACTGTTTGCCAAAAGTCATTGGTAGCACCATTTCTCCATCTGTCGTTATTGAGTCCTACCAATGCTCCTCTGCCTAGTTCATGCCAAATGGTTTGACCATTATCTTGCACTCCTCCACTAGGGGTATATCTTCCTGTATTAACATAGAGTAAATCTCTACTTCCTAGTGTTGTTTGTACAGATATACGTACCTCGTAGTTCTCATAATAGCGTGATTTCCACTGTAAAATGCTCTGCGTTGTATTGTTCCATGCACCCTCTCCTGTAGCACTCCCAATTGTGTAACCATTGTCTTGTCCTGAACCCTGAAATCGTATCACATTCCCTTGGGCATGGTCATCCCACGCATCGGGGATATTGGTAATGGTGGCTCCTGCTGGATTGTTATCAGAAACACCCCAATTAACAATACCCTCTTCGCCATCTTCATAAACGGTCTCTTCTGGATTGTAAAGAATAATATCATCAATCGAAGCATCCGAACCATTATAAATAAAACCATTCACTGAGATAAGTTCATTATCGGGTTCAGCATCTTTCAAATCGGTCTCTAAATTTCGGGTATAAGTACGCCACACTCCCTTGTATTCATTATGTATATAACCCCCTAAACCATGTAAAATACCCCCCTCAAAACCATGAAACAGATAGCGTCTAGGAAGGTCGTTATAAAAAAGGTATCGTATTCCTTTGGTGGTACTTAACACCACATAAACGGTATATCGGTTATCAACCACCATTTTCCAACTGATGGTTTTTTCGGTTCTGTTATTCCATGAACCCACAGCATCACTGGTAATGGCACCTAAAATAGAAGAACCACCATTGGTAATTCTAATGGCTCGACTCTCTTGAGAGGGGCTATAGACATTCGTAATAATTGCAGGAGCCCTACGAACACGCCATCCATTAGTGGTACCATCTTCTCCATCTTCATAGACTGTGGTGGCATGAAGTGACGTAACAAATATCAACATAACCCATAACATATTTTTTAATTTTTTTATCATATAAAATCCTTTACTTTTTTTATCATATAAAATCCTTTACTTTATAAATATAAAAATAATCTTAAATTTATAAAGTATATCCAAACAAAAATTAGTTTTTAATTAATTGTTTCTATATCATCCAATAGACCCGAGCCTCGAATCATAAAGGCATTAATAGAGAGCAATTCGTTATCTGCTTCAGATGCTTGAATATCTTCTGCTAAATTACGGGTAAAGGTTTGCCATGTTCCATTACTGGCATTAACACCTAAACCTATAAGAATATATTGCCCTCTTAACCCTCGGTCATCATCTCGTGGAGTATAAACCAGATACCTGCGACCATTCGTGGTCTCTACCGAAATATAAATTGTAAAGTTTTCATTATAATTCATACTCCATTGTAGAGTAGAGTTTTCGGTATCCCCCCATGCGTTCTCTCCACCTCGGCTTCCCAAGATATATCCATTGCTCTTTCCTGCACCTTGCAGAGAGATAACCCTGCTCCCTCGCTCTGTATCAAAAATATTGATAATGGTTGCTCCTGCTGGATTATTAGCAAATATAGACCAACCATTCGTATTACCATCTTCGGCATCTTCATATACTATATTAGGGTTTAAAGGAGCTGGTGGTGGAGTAATAGGATTATTATTTTCATAAACAATAGCCGAAGAGAACATTTTAATATCATCAATCAATCCACTATTACGAACAGCAAAAGCATTTACACCCAGTAGTCGATTATTGGGTTCAAAGTCTCGAATATCCTCTTCTAAATCTCGGGTAATGGTTTGCCACATGCCCAGTGCATTGTTGTGACTGTCCTCATCCCAAACAGAACCCCTAATTCTATCATCACCCAAAGCGTGATGAATCGCCCCTCCGTTTTCGATAATACCTAAATGAACAGACCCCAAAGTATAAACCAAATCTCTAGCACCCAATGTTGTTTGAACACTCACTCTAAATTCAAAAGCATCCAAATTACGAATAACCCCACGCTCGTCTAAAATCTCTACCTCTGCTCCAAAATCTCTAAAACGCCACTGTAAAATTTTATCGGTACGGTTATTCCACCTATTCTCTCCATCAACTGCCCCCAATTGATAAGTATTCTCTGCTCCTGTACCTTCTAAAGCAATCACTTGACCTTGTCGATGTTCCCCTTGTAAATCACTATCAGCAATGGTGGTAATGGTTGCTCCTACTGGATTGTTATCAATAACTGACCACCTATTAGCCCCCTCTCCATCTTCATAAATATGCTCTTGTGGGGTATAAAGTACCAAATCATCCAAACGTCCACCATCACCTCCATTAAAAATAAATCCATTTATTGAAATAAGCTCATTGGCAGGGTCAGCATCTTTTAAATCTCTCTCTAAATCTCGGGTAATGGTTCTCCAACGTCCATCGGTAATCGCTCCCCCTAAACCGTGGTGAATCCCCCCTTCAAATCCATGATACAATGCACGATTATGACTCACCGTGGTGTAAAAGAGATGTCGAAGCCCAAAAGTTGTCTGTACATTAATTACAATCATACAGTTTCTATCGGTTCGCATTCGCCATGCTATATGTTTGTGGGTAGTATTATTAAAGGCGTTGTCTCCTGAGTTGGCTCCAAGCCGATGAGACCCTCCACCTGTGAACATAATTACACGACTCTCTATCTCTTCATCATAAATATTGGTAATGGTCTCATCGGTAGAGGTACCATCACGCATGTGCCACGCCCCAATGCTTCCATCTTCTGCTGTTTCAAGTAGAGTATTACCACTGTTGGGTTGAGCATAGAGGTAGTTGGCATCTAAAGATGAGAGCAGTTCAACATCATCAACCAATGTTGTGCCACTTATCGTAACACCGTTTACGGCAATTAACTTATCATCTGCATCATAATCTCTTAAATCATCTTTTAAATCTCGGGTATAGGTCTGCCACCGTCCATCAGTTCCTACTCCATAAGGAACACCATCTCCATCACGAGACAACCCCAGTCCATGATGAATCGTTTGACCATCTCCACTTAACCCTTGGTCAGCTACATCAGGGGTATAAACCAACTGCATGGCTCCCTTTTGCGTTTGAACATCTACTGTTACAGTGAAGCATTCACTATTTTTCATCTTCCATTGTAAAACGCTATCGGTTTGATTATTCCAACTCTCTCCATTTGCCAACTTAAGATTATAAGAGCCACCACGACCAAGTGCAATAACCCTACTCCCAAGTGTTGTATCGTAAATATTTTCAACAGAAGCATCTGCAGAACTCCCGTCACGAATACTCCACCCTTGGGTTGTTCCTGATTCTGCGTCAGAATAAATAGTGGTTGCATCTGCCATACTTAAGAGTGCCAACACAGAGAGTATCATCAAATTTATCTTTTTCATTATTTGCTCCTTC
>DCAF01000019.1:53291-55897 GCA_002311915.1 Sulfurovum sp. UBA1140
TATAATATAGTATATTTACTTACATCTCTCTTGTTCCGTTCAAAATTTATTTTTTTTTCAAAATTTAATTAAGACTATTTTTATCCTATTTAGATTACAATACGTCAACTTAAACAAAACAACAAGGAAAAAATATGGCAACAGTAACATTTAAAAACGACACAGTTTGTAATCTAGCAGGAACAGAAATCAATGTAGGTGATACAGCACCAGAAGTAACAGTAGTAAACTGTAACCCAATGCTACAAAACGAAACAGTTGGTGGAGCTCAAGAGCAAGTTCAACTAGTAATCGTTGTTCCTTCATTAGACACAGGTGTTTGTGATGCAGAGACAAGAAGATTTAATACAGAAGTAGCTTCTTTAGATAACGTTAACGTTAAAACAGTATCTATGGATTTACCTTTCTCAGCTGCAAACTTCTGTTCAACTGCTGGTATTGATAACATTGCTGTATGTTCAGATTTTAGAAACAAAGATTTCTCAAATGCATATGGAATGCTTCTTGCAGACGGTCCTTTGGCTGGTGTAACATGTAGAGCTATCTTTGTAATTGGTACAGATGGAAAAGTTGCTTATAAGCAAGTTGTTCCAGAAATCACTCAAGAGCCAGATTATGATGCTGTTCTTGCTGCTGCAAAAGCTGCTAAATAATCATTAGTAATACCTCCTCCTAAGTAAGCCTCTCGTTTGAGAGGCACTCTCCTTTTTAAAATATCTGCTATAATACCTTAATGAGATACACAGCAAAACAGATAGAAAAATACCAACGCCAACGTTATATTAGTACACTTGAAAAAATGACCAAAAATCTTTTTAAAATGTTTCGTAATGAGGCAACAAGCCAAGAGCAATTTTTAGAAAAATTTTATGAGATTAAAAAAAAGCTTGATGACTTTAGTGGAATTCGACTCGATTCAGAATATCACCATCAACTCAAAGCCTATATAGAAAAGCTCTATCAAGAAACCCTATATGAATTCAAGCTAAACGAAATAAGAGAAGCCAACATGACCCTACTTAATCGTCTGCAAAAATTAAAAAATAGCTCCTCTTATAGAAAAGATAAACATAAACAGAGCAGTCGAAATCAAGATTGGGGATAAGATTTAAAGTATCTGAATCTCCTCTTGTAACTCAATTCCAAACTCATCAAAAACTCTACTCTTTGCCAAATCAATCAGATATTTAGCCTCTTTAAAACTGCCACCACCATGATTAACCAAAAAATTTGCATGAATTTCACTCCACTGCATCGCTCCTTGACTGACTCCTTTCAACCCAACGGCTTCAATCAATCGCCCTGCATAATCCCCTTTTGGATTTTTAAAAGCAGAACCTGCACTCGCCGTCTTGGGTTGGTTAGAACGAAGTGTTACCAATTCACTCAATAAAGTATTATCAAACCCTTTTTTAATTTTAAACTTTACCTCGGTAGCCACCCCTTTTAGTTTAGCAAAACGATAGCCATACTCTATATCCTTTTTCTCTACCCATATGCCATCTATCTTCACAGCGTCTAAGATATTAAAAATTTCATAACTCTTAACCCCTGCATTCATAGCAATCATTCCACCCAAACTTCCAGGGAGTTTAGCAACAAACTCAAAACCTGCCAAATCATATTTTTTAGCAAAAGAGAGTACCTTACCCATTGGAGTGGCACATCCAATGGTTAAAAGATTATCTTCTAACATTGTAAATGAAAAATCTTTAGAGAGCATCATCAAAGGAGGAGGATTGAAAGAGACCAATAGATTATTTGCATGACCAATAATCACTCTATTTAGGGGTATACTGTCCCCTCTCTCTAGCATTAAAACACGAATAGGTTCCCCTACTTTTATACTTGAAAATCTGCTAAAATCAATGGTTTTAAAAAACAAAATATCCCTTTTTTAGAGTTATTATACACTATATTTTTATGCTATAAGGCTACCAAATTTTACTCAAAACACCAACACCACCCAATATTTTCATAAAAGTTCTATTTCTATTCTCTGCATCATCAGCCAAAGCTTTATAGTCAACAAAATTAATAATGGCATTAAACACGAATTTCATTCGAGATTTCATCATGTTTTAACTGTTCATCTCCAATGGTATCAAAAATATATTCTATTCCTTTGTTTACTGTTCCCTCAATCAGATTATAAAGCATTAGTATGGACTGACTTTTCAATATGGGCATATCAGACATATATTCATCCTCCATATCTATCTTTTCTAAAAAGATAAAAAACTTCTCCACCTCATCTTGTCGTTCTTCAAAAAATTCTCTTAATTCACTCATAGAATTAACTCAAAATAATATTTTTAACTAATTTTATATTCTCTTTGAGTTTCTCAAAGCTACTACTCTTTGAATTTTCGATAAATTGCTCTACAAACAAGTTTATTGTATCTTTATCTATAGATGATTTCTCTTTGAGTGCCAAAGTGACACCTATATAAATAGCTAAAAGTCTATTTTTTCTATTATTGGAAATATCCTTAATAAGGCTTTTCGCTTCAACAAAAGATAACATCTCTTTGAATTTCATTAACTGTTTATCTGTATAATCATCTTCTTTAAAAAGTTCATTTTGCTTATCTATATAGTTATCT
>DCAF01000079.1:0-10002 GCA_002311915.1 Sulfurovum sp. UBA1140
TTTATATAGTTTTTTCTTGTCGGCAAGTGACAACTAAAACCCCCATGGGTCAGCAAACTGTGTTTATTGCTATGATATAATATGAAAAAATATTAGACTTTATTTCCAAAACTAGGAACTGATGACTTCAGTCTCGTCATATTCGGGACTAAAGTCTCCGATTCCAAAGAGTTTTGCAAGAAGTTTATTACGAAGGGGTAATCTATGAAAAAAGTTGTAATCGCTCAAAATATATCTTTTTATGCGTGGCACATGAGACTTAATTTGGCAAGAGCCATTAGAGATGCAGGATATGAGGTGATATTTGTCTCGTCGAGTGATAAATCCATTGTATCAAGTGATAAATCACTTACAGGTGATAAATACAGTCGAAAAATAGAAGAAGAGTTTAAGTATTATGATATAAATTTAAGTCGAAAAGGAACCAACCCTTTTACCGACTTAAAAACAATTTATGAGTTCTACAGAGTCTATAAAAAGATAAAACCTGATATTGTCTTGCACTATACGGCAAAACCAAGTATCTATGGAACCATCGCCTGTCATCAACTTAATATCAAAACAATTAACAATATTGCAGGGCTAGGAACCCTTTTTGTTAAACAGAACTTTATTACCAAAATAGCTAAAAAGTTGTATAAAGATTCTCAAAAAAATGCTACTAAAATATTTTTTCAGAACAGAGACGATTTAAAGATGTTTACTGATGAAAAATTGGTTAATGCTTCTAAGTGTGATGTCTTGCCAGGAAGTGGTGTTGATACTCAAAAATTTATGCCCATGGAGCAGAAAGAGGACAACACCTTTAGATTCTTACTTATTTCTCGAATGCTTTGGGATAAAGGGATTGGAGAGTATGTTCAGTCGGCTAAAAATATTAAAAAAATCTATAAAAATATTGAATTTCAACTGGTAGGTTTTTTAGACACCGAAAACAGTGCCAGTGCCGTCTCGAAAGAGCAGATGAAAGAGTGGACAGATGAGGGGTATGTTAACTATTTAGGTAGTAGTGATAATATTCAAGAGGTTGTTGCCAAAGCCGATTGTGTTGTCTTACCCTCATTTTACCGAGAGGGAACACCACGGGTACTCTTAGAGGGGGCAAGTATGGCAAAACCCATTATCACCACCGACAACGTAGGGTGTAGAGATGTGGTTGACCATGGGGTCAATGGATACATCTGCAAAATTAAAAACAGCGAAGATTTAACAGAAAAAATGATAAAAATGTTACGATTAAGTTCTCAAGAACGCAATAAAATGGGAGAACGTGGTCGAGAAAAGATTATTAAAGAGTTTGATGAGAGCATTGTTTTTAAAAAATATATTGATAGTATTAAAGAGATCATTGGATGAAAATATTGGTAACAGGAGCCAGTGGATATTTGGGCAGTCATTTTATTAAAACTTTTCAAGACCAACACTCATTCGAGACCTTTTCATTACAAAAAAACAGTATTGAGAGTATCAATTTTGATGCCGTATCAACCATAATACACTCTGCAGGATTGGTGCATCAAAAAATTGAACAGAGTTATCAGCATTATTATGATGTTAATGTAAAATATTCAGTTAATTTAGCCAAAAGAGCCAAAGAGCAAGGGGTGGGGCATTTTATTTTTATCAGTACCATTGCTGTTTATGGTGAAACGTGTTCACCCATTGAAGAAGACTCCCCAACCCTTCCTGTTAGCCCCTATGGAAAGAGTAAACTTGAAGCAGAAGGGCAACTCCTTGCCCTTCAATCGAATGATTTTATCATCTCGATTATTCGCCCCCCTATGATTTATGGCGATAAAGCACCTGGCAATATTGCCTCGTTAATCAAAATTATTCAAAAAATTCCCCTGCTCCCTTTTGGTGGTATTAACAACCGACGAAGCTTTGTCTATATTGGCAATTTGGTGGCACTTATCAACAGAGTTGTGGAGTTAAGAGCAAAAGGAATATTCTTATCTGCTGATGATTACCCCATCTCAACCTCAACACTCATGCAACTTTTATCTAAAGCCTTAAATAAAAATCTATGGCTTATCAAAATCCCACTCTTTCCAACCCTACTAAAAAGAATTAAACCTAAAATATACTCACGACTCTATGATGATTTAGCAATAGACAACAGAGAGACAATAAAGCGATTAAACTTCTATTCACCCTACACCGTAGAAGAGGGAATAGAGCTAACCATCAAGATTAAACAGAAATTATCTTAAATTTTTCTTAGAAAATAAATAAATCATCTAACTTTTATAGTAATAGTGTAAAATTTAACTATTACTATGAATAAAATTAAATATTGTTAAGGTATAGATGTATGAATATATTAGAATTAATTGGTAGAGAGAGTGAACTCTTTGAAGAGGACATAACCACCCACGAAGAAGAGTTAAGCCAAAAAGTATCAAACTCCTCTTTTCTTGTTTTGGGTGCTGCTGGTTCGATTGGACAAGCCGTTACCAAAGAGATTTTTAAACGAGACCCTAAAAAACTGCATATTGTAGATATTAGCGAGAACAATATGGTTGAGTTGGTTCGAGATATACGTAGTTCATTGGGCTACATTAGAGGTGATTTTAAGACCTTTGCTCTTGATATTGGAAGCATTGAGTATGATGCGTTTATTAAAGCCGATGGAGCGTATGATTATGTGCTAAATCTCTCGGCACTTAAACATGTTCGTAGTGAAAAAGACCCCTTTACCCTTATGAGAATGATTGAGGTCAATATTAAAAATACCGATAAAACCATTGCCCAATCTATTGAAAATAGAGCCAAAAAATATTTCTGTGTCTCGACCGATAAGGCTGCAAATCCTGTAAATATGATGGGGGCATCTAAACGTATTATGGAGATGTTTTTAATGCGAAAAAGCTTAGAAATGCCAATATCCACGGCACGATTTGCCAATGTTGCTTTTTCAGATGGTTCTCTACTTTATGGTTTTAACCAACGCATTACCAAACGACAGCCTATCTCTGCACCTAGCGATATTAAACGATATTTTGTCACCCCCAAAGAGTCAGGAGAACTCTGTTTAATGAGCTGTCTATTAGGAGAAAATCGAGACATATTTTTTCCTAAACTTAGTGAAAAGCTTAACCTTATTACCTTTTCAAATATTGCAGTAAGATACTTAAAAAATTTGGGTTATGAAGCACATCTATGCCAAAGTGAAGAGGAGGCAAGAGAGTTGGTTAAAACACTCCCCGAACAGGGAAAGTGGCCATGTTACTTTACAGGGAGTACCACCACGGGTGAAAAAGATTTTGAAGAGTTTTTTACCGATGATGAAACCTTGGATATGGAACGATTTAAGAGCCTTGGAATTATTAAAAATGAAGCACTTTTTGACAACAATAAATTAACCCATTTTGAAGACGAAATAGCCAACATGAAACATAAAAAAGAGTGGACAAAAGAGGAGATAGTTGAACTTTTTTTTGAGATGATTCCCAACTTTGGACACAAAGAGATGGGTCAATATTTAGACAATAAAATGTAAATTAAACTAAGGAGTAAATTATGACAGCAAAAAATGACGATAGAAACAGGCATGAGGAAAAGTATAAAAACATAATCTCTTTAGATAGTACCATTATTGATGCGTTAAAGGTGATGAATGACACCAATATTAACCTATTAATTGTACTTAATAATAAAAAGTTTATTGGTCTATTAAGTATTGGAGATATACGAAGAGCCATTATTGAAGATATTGATATACACACCTTTAAAATTAAGAAAATTATGAGAAATGATGTTTTAGTATCCCACATCAATGACTCTTTTGAGACCATTAAACAGCTAATGCTTGATAAGCAAATTACCTGTATGCCCGTTGTCAACAGTAAATACAATCTTAAAAAAATATACTACTGGAAAGATATATTCCCCAACAAACAAAAAGTTAGTAAACTTAATGTTGATGTGGTGATTATGGCAGGGGGAAAAGGGAGTCGTTTAAAGCCCATTACCAATATTATTCCTAAGCCTCTGGTTCCTGTAGGAGAGCGACCGATTATCGAAATTATTATTGACAATTTTATGAAACATAAAGTGCGTAATTTTTATATTTCAGTTAACTATAAAGCCCAAATGATAGAAGATTATCTAAAAAGTAAAGAGTCCAAAGCGTGTCAACTGACCTATTTTACCGAAGATAAACCCTTAGGAACCATTGGTAGTCTTCATCTTATTCGTAAAAAATTAAAACGAACACTGTTTGTCTCGAATTGTGATATTATTATTGATGAAGATTATGCCGATATTTATAAATACCATAAAGAGAACAACAATGACATTACCATTGTCTCTGCCATTAAACATATCAATATTCCCTACGGTGTAATGGAGACTAAAAAAGGGGGAAAACTGATAGGAATGACCGAAAAACCCGAATTTACCTTTCAAGTCAATACAGGAATGTACCTACTTGAACCCCATGTAATTAAAGAGATTCCTAAAAACAAATTTTATCACATCACCGATTTAATTGAAAAAATCAAAAGCAGAGGAAAAGTAGGTGTTTTTCCTGTTGCCGAAAATTCATGGCACGACATAGGGCAGTGGAAAGAGTATAAGAGTACATTAAATAATTATAAGTAGGCGAATTAAACTTTTTTTAAATAAATAGTTCGAGTGCAAACATACCGATTCCTAAAATGCAAACAGCATAGTAGGAATCGATGGTTTTAGTCTTGCGATCTATTTCTATTGCGACTTCTATTTCTACTACGATTTCTTGAATTTGGTTTTTTCTTCTCTTCATTCCACTCGCTATCAGAAGATTTTTTTTGTGATGAGCTTTTTGATTGGTTCTGTTTTCCACCACCACGCCGTCCTCGTCCACCACCCCTTTTTACAGGTTCAGCTTTTATACTTGAGTCAACTTCATACCCGTTTATAATAACTTTTTTAATTTTTTGAGCAGTTAAACGCTCAATGCTTCTTAAGAAATCATTTTCATCTATACAGACCAAAGAGACAGCTTCACCTGCACGACCAGCTCTTCCTGTTCGTCCAATTCTATGCACGTAATCTTCGGGTACATTTGGCAGTTCAAAATTGACAACATGAGGAAGCATGTTAATGTCAATCCCACGTGCGGCTATATCGGTAGCAACAAGTACACGAATTTTTCTCTCTTTAAAACTTGCAAGAGCTTTTGTTCTTGCTCCTTGACTCTTATTTCCATGAATCGCAGATGAACGAATGCCTCGATTTTCAAGATATTCACAAAGCCTATTTGCCCCATGCTTGGTTCTTGTAAAGACCAATATCTGTTGCCACTGCCCATCATCTATAAGTTTATAAAGTAGTTCCCGTTTTCGTGCTTTATCCACAGGGTGAACCACTTGTGCCACCCGTTCAGAGGTGGTATTTTGTGTTGCAACTTCGACCAAGCTTGGATTGTTTTGAAAACCAGAGGCAAGGGCTTTAATCTCTTTTGAGAATGTTGCTGAAAAGAGTAAAGTTTGTCTATTTTTAGGGATAAGTCTAATAACTTTTTTAATGTCATGAATAAATCCCATATCAAGCATACGGTCAGCCTCATCAAGTACCAAAATCTCTATTTTTGAGAGGTCAATTATTTTTTGAGAAACCAAGTCTAGTAATCTACCTGGTGTGGCTATTAAAATATCTACACCCTGTTTTATAGCATTAATCTGTCTATTAATATTCACTCCACCAAAAATAATGGTTGATTTATACGGTAAATACTTGGAATACATCTCAACATTTTCACCAACTTGTGCTGCGAGTTCACGGGTTGGAGTTAATATTAATGCTCGTATACGTCGTTTAGGTTTCCCTCTCTGCTCTATATGTTGGTGGTTTTTTTGTAAGTTTTCTAACAATGGCAAAGTAAAACCAGCCGTTTTACCTGTGCCTGTCTGTGCTGCGGCTAAAACATCATCACCTTGTAAAATAAGGGGAATAGCTTTTTGCTGTATGGGTGTTGGTTTGCTGTAGCCTGTTTCTGAAATAGCTTTTAAAATTGGCTCACAAAGACCAAGTTTGGAAAATGACATATTATATTGACCTTGTATTGGGGGTATGGATTAAGATTATTGGCATTATAGCAGATGTTTTTATTTTCCATTTGTATTTTTGTTAAGATTTATCACCTAATCTCAATTACTAAAAGGCTATATTCACGATTGAATAATTATAAAGGATGGGGAAAAATTTTACCCCATCATAATTTTAAAGCTATTATTTAGAAACAAGCTCTTCTATCTGCATGATAAGTGTTCTATTTTTAACTTCTAGTTGAGCATTTTTAACTTTGAAATCTTCATTCTCTTTTTGCAGTTCCAAAATAAGCTGATGCTCTTTTGGTTTGTAGTGGCTTAGATTGTACTCTTTGCCAAGCTTAGTAATGCGTACGGCTCTAAGGTTCGGGTACATTTTGGGAGTTCTTTTAATGGAGGTGTGGCAAACATGATTGTTCCTTGAGTTTTAATCCAATTCAAGAAATATTAATATTATAATCGAATTATATTAATAAATTATTAATTTTATAATTTAATTTAAAAATTTATTTAATCCTAGACAATTAAGACAGTTATATTCCTATTGATCATCTTTTCCAAAATTCATGGCACGATATAGGACAGTAGAAAAAGTATACAAGTACATTGAATAATTATAAGTAGGGTAAGCTACGGGCTATGTTAAGATAGAAAAAAAGGATAACTTTGACTCGATTTATTCTCCTCTTCTTGATGGCAATTACCCCTCTTTTAGCCAAACCCAATGCACTGTTTCATGAGGCTTCTCCTTACTTAAAAAAACATGCCCACAACCCTGTTAATTGGTTCCCTTGGAAACAAGAGGTACTTGATAGAGCCATTAAAGAGAACAAACCAATTTTCTTATCTATTGGATACAGCACCTGCCATTGGTGTCATGTTATGGAAGACGAGAGCTTTGAAGACAATGATGTTGCCAAGGTACTTAACGAGCATTTTATCTCGATTAAAGTTGATAAAGAGGAGTTTCCAAATATTGATAAAAAATATCAAAAACTCTATCGAGTCATTAAAAGCCGTCGGGGTGGATGGCCCTTGAGCGTTTTTTTAACTCCCAAACTAGAACCCTATTTTATCACCACCTATATTCCTAGAAACAGTGGCAGTTCTGCTAAAGATATTATTACTCTCTCTGCCGAATTGGGAGAGCTTTATCAAAAAAAACCAAAAGAGCTTCAAACAGTGGTAGAGTCATTTGCATTGGCTCAAAAAAGCATGAGTCAAGTTGCTAAACCCTCAAAAACAAGTCTGGCAACCAAAGCACTTATTACCAATACATTAAATGCCATAGAACAACAGTATGATAAGGTAAATGGTGGATTTTCTGCCCGTCCAAAGTTCCCCGAAGCCTCTAAAATAGAACTGCTTATTAATATGTATAAAATTACAAACAATCAACAAGCTTTGACCATGGCAAAACATACCTTAGAAAATATGGCTAAACGGGGTATTTATGACCAGTTAGAGGGGGGCTTTTTTCGTTACTCAAATGTAGAAGCGTGGACGATTCCTCATTTTCAAAAGATGCTTTATGTGAATGCTCAGATGATACCTCAATATCTTAGTATGTATCAACTGACGAAAGAGACTCTCTTTTTTAATGTGGCTAAAAATACCATTGCCGAAATGGAGCGACACTTTATGCAAGATAATCACTACTTCTCGGCAAGTGATGCCGATGATAAGCATGGACAAGAGGGGGGATACTATATGTATACCTATGACGATGTCAGCGAGGGGTTAAAAAAAGAGGGCTTAAGCGAAGATGAGATTGAAGAGGCATTAATCTATTTTGGCATTGAAGAGGATGGTAACTTTGATAGTGAATTTGCACACCTTCAACAGGTAGGAACGGCTCCAGAAAAAGAAGAAAAAATTAGAGCCTACCTATTAAAAATACGTTCAGAACGAGCCTTCCCTTTTGTCGATAAAAAAATCATCACCTCGTGGAATGCAATGATGGTCAAAGCCCTTTTTATCATGGCAAAACATGACCCAAGCACCCTTAAAAAAGCCCATACGCGACTAGAAGCTCTCTTGTCACTAATGCTTCATAATAAAAAACTCTATCATCAAACCCTAATTGGTACAAAACCAACACAACCAGCCCAATTAGAAGATTATGCCTACTTAATAGACACCCTGCTTACAGCTCATCAAGTAAGCTTAAAAAAATCATATCTAACTCTTGCTAGTACATTGGCTCATCAAGCCAAAGAGCAATTTAAACTAGAAGAGCGTTGGTATTTAACCACCAAATCCCCCCGAGTAGAAGCCGACTTTGATGACAAATACTACAGCTCTGCTTTGGGTGTTCTACTTAATGGATTTTTAACCCTTGCCAATATTAATGATGATTTAACCCTAGGAGACGAAGCCCAAAAGGTGCTTAAAAATTACGGTCACCTCTTAAGCCAACCTAAGGAGCGTTCAAGCTTTGTCACCTTGGCTCTTCGTTCTAAAGCAGGAGTGGTTACCCTTAAATCAAGCAGAGAAAATCTTCAAAAATATAAAGAAGAAATCAAAAATATAGCCTACCCATTTTTACTACAGAAGATACACCCTTATTCAGAATATTTAGCCTGTAGATTGGGTCTCTGTTTTGCAACTGCCAAAATATTTAAAGGAATAAAATCAGAGATAGAAGAGGCAAAAAAAGAGATTATTCAGCAATCTAAAAAGGTGATTTGGGGAGCTAAAAAAAGTGAATGATTTCACTTTTTTACTCACCACCCCTAAAAATTTAGGCACAATAATTAAATTATTCCAAAAAAAAGATTCAAAAAATCTCTTTGATTATTACCCCTATTTTTCTAGGGCTACCCCCACAAAAAAAAACATAAAAAAATTAAAAGAATTAATTTTTTTTTAAGCAACATTGATATAGAATGGTGAAATTAAAACAAGAAAGAAGCGAAACAGAGCCACCTGCTACTAAACCAACAACTCTGCTTCTAACCTAGGCTGATAGAATTTCATCAGCCTATTGGTTAAGTCTGCCTTTAAAGGTGCTGTTTTTTTCTTGTTTATCAAGAGATGTTGGGTACTGTACTCTTGAAAATTAAATTTTTCAAGGATTACCTATGTCATCAGCACAAAATCTTCCCAATCAAACCCGTATTATTGTTAAAGATATGCTCTTTCAGAAAAAATATTCTCTCTCGCACACGCAAATGGACTTAATGGCATATTTTGTTAACCTTGCCTATTGGACAATCGTAATTGAGGGGTACTGTGTGATTGCTACTAAAAAAATCATGTCCGATTTGCCTGAAATGGGTCAAAAAACCATTGAAGCTTCACTTAAAAAGCTGAAAGAGGTAGGATTAATAGAAACCACCATTGTAGAGGTAACACAGTGGAATGGAAACCCTAGAATTCGGGGTTTACGATTAACAACAAATAGGAAAGAGTACAACAGCCATTTGGTGCTTCCTAGCCAAGATAAAGAGGTAATTGCTTTAAAGAAAAAAGTTAAAGAGTTAGAAGCAAAAAATGAGCAATTAACGGTTTCAACAACAGAAGATAGTGAAAAGGGTCGGAATCAGAGCGTTAACACCCGAACCACGGAGGAGAAGCCCTCCGACTTCGAGTTTGCAGGTTTTATTAATGTTACCAAAAAAACGTTTGGAACATCAGGTGAACCCATTTGTAATTTTGTGCCAACATGGATGAAAGAGACCACTTTTTATATTAACAGCTACAACAAATTGGCATTGCTTACCCCCAAAGGGGAGTATAAACAGCTCACTAACCCCATAGAGATTAACCATTTTTGGCGTTGGCTTTTTGAGCATCAAAACAGAGTGGGGAAAATGATTAATTTTACAAAACCCTTGGATTTGAAAGAGCTAAAAGAGCAATATTTAGGAGTAGATATTGTGTTGGCTAAAACAGAATTCACCATTGAAGATTTGGTGGGTGTTGAAGAGGGGGTGAAGATGAAGTTACGAAATAAAACCAACAA
>DCAF01000079.1:10079-17780 GCA_002311915.1 Sulfurovum sp. UBA1140
AACAAAAAAAGAGACTATTTTTGCTTTGGGGGATTGTGAAAGGGTTATTTTGAGGTGTCGAAAATGAGAAAGTATAATTTGGTTAAAATTTGTGATAAAAACAAAACATAACAATAAGTGCGATATACTCAAAAGAAAAAAATAGAGGAGAGAGGCATGTGTGTACACGAAAAATATATTAATCCTTTTACTGATTTTGGTTTTAAAAAAATATTTGGAGATACTGAAAATACAGAACTTTTAAGAAGCCTTATTAATGATATATTGGGTTTAGAGGGTGAATATAGAGTCCAAACAATTATATTTAAAAATGGAGAGCTTCTACCCGATAGCTCAATGGACAGAAAAGCTATTTTTGATTTGTACTGTGAAGATGAAAAAGGGATTAAAGAAGGGATTTTAGAAATTGCAAAAAACCTTTTGAATATTTTAGATAATGAAACAATAGCATTAAAAACAGGTTTGAGTATAGAAGCAATTGAAAAGCTTAGGTAAGTAGTTTAGTAAGAAGTCTATTTATATTAACCTGCTAAAATTCTAAACCATGAGAAAGCATTTACTTATTTTAATACTATTAACACTGTTTATGAATGCAAAAAACTTTACCACCATAAAGTTTACAGGAGATGTTGACCTGATTACGGGGGAGTTTGATAGAGCTACCCTGCTTAAGATTTGCCATATTGAGTATCCCCCTATCTATAAAGTCTGGAAAAAAGACCCTATTTTTGAGACGGCTCAAATAGAGGATTTTATTGAGAACTTAACCAATTATGCACAGAGTATGGGATATTATAAGGTTAAGGTCAACTCTAAAACAACCGACGATACCATTATTTTGGATATTCAGAAGCATAAAGCGATTAAAATCAATTCGATTCATATGAATGAGGAGTATCAAAAGTTGGCATTGGTTAAACAAGGAACGCGTTTTCGTACCTCTGATTTCACCCAAACAAAAAAAAAGATAACCCGTCAACTTGAAGAGCAAGGATACCCCAACTATAGTATGAACGCCAAAGCCTTTGTAGATATAGACCTGTATCAAGTGGATATTAATATCACCATTAAAAAAGGTCAAAAATACTACTTCTCTACTACCGATATAAACAATACATCAGACATTAACAGTGAGCTTATTCGCGAACAGATTGTTTATAAAGAGGGTGAGCTTTATAATATAGAAAAAATCGAAAAAAGCTATGATAACCTCTATCGGTTGGGTGTTTTTTCAAAAATAGATATGGACACTAATAATAGCCAAGGAAAAACCCCTATCTCGATATACTTAGAAGAGGGAGACACCAAAGAAATTACTTCTTATTTAGGGTACGATACTCAAGATGGAATACGCAGTGGCGTGGAGTATATTGACCACAGTTTTTTGGGTGATTTACGAGATTTAAAGGTGGGAGCCCAGATGGCACAAGAGGGGCATCGTATCTATTCTACTGTTTATGATCCCCGCATTATCGTGCCTATTTTGGGAAAATTTAATTTTAAAAATGAGGTGGGTTACGAAAATTGGGATTATGATGGATTTGATGAAAAACTAACCATAGAACGAGCCACCTTTGGAAAAGAGTTTTTTAAACTGGAACACTTTTTTGGATTTCAGTTGGAATATAGTGATATAGATTCAGACAACCCTATATTTTTAGATGATAATTACTTAATTAACTCTCTGTTTTATAAACTGCTTATTGATGAACGAGACTCTGAAATGGATGCTAAAAATGGCTACTACGCCTCTTTCTATATTGAAAAAGCGATGGTTGACCTTGGTTCAGATATAGATTATTTAAAACTTTTAGCAGAGGTACGGTACATTAAAGAGATAGCTCCTTTTGTAGTGGCAGTCAAAATAGAAGCAGGAATGTTGAGCCAAGAGACTCCCCTATTTAAACATTTTTATGCAGGAGGAGCCATGAGTAACCGTGGGTATGAGTATCGAGATTTGGGTTCTCATGAGAGTGGTGATGCCATTGGTGGTGTTGGAGTTATTGATATCTCGATAGAGGGGCGATACTATCTAACTAAAAACTTTGCAGTGGTGGGATTTATGGATGCTACCACCCTATCAGAAGAGGTCAAAGAATTTAACTCGGAGTGGTACAGAAGTTATGGTACAGGTCTGCGTTATCTCTCGGTTATTGGTCCGTTACGATTTGATATTGGTCTGCAAGAGCATGGTGATTTTGCCATTCACCTTGGAATAGGACAGGTATTTTGAAATATCTATTTTTAATCCCTTATGCCCTTGTTCGTTGGCTTATTATCATAATTATCTTTTTGTCGTTACTGCTAATGTTTATTGTAGAAGCCCCAGCAATACCCTTGGGCATGGCAAAAGGATTGCTTAAAGAGCAGGGAATCCGTTACCAAAGTATCGATGGGGGACTGCTTTCGGGCTTTACCCTTAAAGGGGTTAATTATAAAAACCAACTGAAAGCCGAAGAGGTGACTTTAAAAGTTGATTTAGAAGCGTTAAAAAATCGACAGTTGGTTATTGATGA
This sequence comes from Sulfurovum sp. UBA1140, assembly GCA_002311915.1. Lineage (GTDB taxonomy): Bacteria > Campylobacterota > Campylobacteria > Campylobacterales > Sulfurovaceae > UBA1140. Next base: position 12,596 of record DCAF01000079.1, read on the forward strand.
ACTTACACTTGATGGTGTTGAGATTGAAAAAGATTTTTTAACCTCACTTATTGATAGTAACAGTAGTAAAAAACCGGATGATTCAAACAGCACATTACCTTTTGATACCGTGATAATTCATGAAGCCAATATAGGATTAAAAAACATTGCCTATAAAGATTATTTTATCAAAAGTGCTAAGTTAAAAGTGAGAAATTTAAGTGGGGATATTAAAAAGAAGCAATACAAAGGAGGAATACACTTGCTTCTTCTGAGTAATGTTACCCAACTAGACCTTAATGCTTCTATAAACAATAAAAAACTAAGTATTATTGCAAATATTAAACCTAAAAGTAACTTTATAAATTCATTTCTTACCGAAAGTAACATTACATTGACCTCTAATCCTAGTTTTACCCTTAAAGCCGATGGTGAGATTGAAGGCAATATTAACTACCATCTTACCACCCACCGTTTAGAACTAAAACAGAATGAACATCAGATAAAAAGTAATAAATTGATAATTTTAGGTAGTTATAGTATGCCAAAAGAGGAGCTTGATGTCACTTTAAGCAGTAAACTACTAGGAAGTATGGCAACATTAGAGCTAGATAGCCATGCAAAACTTAATCTCAATGATATAAACAACACTCTACACTATACCCTTGAGTCTAATCTTAACCCAAAACAGGAGTTTTTAACCCATCTTTTGGCCGAACAGAATGTAACTTTTTTGGACAATCCTAATATTAAACTTAAGAGTTCAGGGGGCTTTAAAAAATTAAAGTATCATTTAGTAATAACCCAACTAAACTTGATGCAAAATGCGTATCATATTAAGAGCAATCATCTGCTTTTATCTGGTAACTTTGGTGTTTTAAATCGAAATCTCTCTGCCCTACTTCAAACCCAAATTCAAGGAAATATTGCTGAACTCAATATTGATATGAACAGTTCACTCAACTTAGACGATATAAATAACACATTATATTTTGACTTTAAAGGGGATGTTCAAGGTAAAGAGGCGTTTGTAAACGAAAAATTGGTTGAACAAAATATTACCATTATAAGCCTACCTAAAATAGTAATAGAAGCAAAAGGAACGCTTCAAGATATTTTATTTCAGACAGAGTTTCAAGGTTTACAAGCCAAACAAAACGATATAGAAGCCGAGATAAAATCACTAAATCTTCATGGAAAAGTTAACGCTTTAAAGGGTGATACCAAACTAAATATTAAAACCGATTTTGACTCCTCTGCAGGAGGGGGAAATTTAAAGGCTCTTAGCTCTTTTAATTTTAATGAGTTAGAGAAGAGTTTAACCTTTACTGCCCATACCAACATTGAAGGGAAACCCACATTTATTAACCCTTTACTTGGTGATGAGAATATTCGCCTTCAAGGTACTCCTACGATTATATTTGAAGCAGAGGGAAGCCTAGAGCAGTTGACTGCTAAAATAGATGCTACAGCAGATATTATTCGAGATAATAATCTCTCTAAAATTACTCTGAACACCTCACCTATTCAAGTAAATCTAAAAAACAATCACATTGATGGTAGCCTAAAGATGCGAAGTGATTCAAAAAATATAAAACTTAATTTAGAGTCCACTTTTAAAGGGGACTACACCCAACTCAAAGTGTTACATACCAACAGTACCATTCATCTTACCAATTTTAATGCGTTTGGTGTCAACTTAAACCCACTCACTCCTCTTCATCTTAATGTTAAGAACAGTACAGATGGGGCGTTAATTACCTTAGACTCTAAACGTATTAAATTAACGGCAAAAACGCATGATTATGAGCATTTTAATTTTCATCTACATACAGGTAACCTCTATCTTTATAAGATAATAGAGCTTCCATCTGAACTTGACCATAAGTTTATTAAAACCAATATTAAAGGGGAAGCAACCCTTTCAAATCACTATTTTAACCTAAGTGGAGTGCTACAATCTAATAAAAAATTCAAGCTTGAAATAGAAGCACTCAATAATCAATCAGGCTTAGATGCCCAATTAAAAAGCCAACATCTTGTAGCAACGGTTAAAGGGGATATAACCAAGAAGCAACTACAAGCTGAAATCAACACCCCCTCATTGGCAGAGCTACAAAAAGAGTTTAATGCTCTTTATACATTTAAAACGGTTAAAGTTGATGGGTCTTTAAATATTAAGGCTCAACTTAAAGGCGAAGCGATAACAGCAAAGATAAATGCCCCTAAATTAACATTCGAGGGCTTTAGAGTAGAAGAGCTAAATATTGATGCCAACTACCAAAAAGAGCTGCTAACCCTGAATACCTTTAAATTTAAAACCAAAGGATTTAAAGATAAAAAGCTGAATAAAGATTTCTATCTAAATCAAGCAGGAAAAATTCATTTGGGTCAAAAAAGAGATGTTCTGATTGATATGTATCCCAATATTTTTATTAAAGCCACAGGAAATAAAGAGCAGTTAACAGGAAAAATTAGAATTAAAAAACTGCCTTTAGGGCATCCCGATTATGGTAGTATGGTTTTAAACAGTGATATCAGGTACCAACAAGATGGAAAAAATAGAAGTATTGATGGGTGGGTGACTCTAAATAAGATGAAGCTCTTTTATGAATCAAAATTTTTAAATGCTGACAATGATGCTGATGTGATAATTATTACCAAAAAAGATAAACAGAAAAAAGCCTCATCTGATGACTCTTTTTTAAAGCACACCTCGATTAATTTAAAAATAAAAGCCCCCCAAGCCAAATATAAGACCCCCGATATAGAACTTCTATTTGATATAAATTTAAAAGCCCATAAAGCCTTTGGTAAAGAGTTAGAGATGTTAGGCAGAGTCAAAGAGATAACAGGGCGTGTTGACCAAGTCCCAAAACGGTTTGAAGTTAAAAACTCTACGATTGTCTTTAAAGGGGGTAAAAAAATAAACCCTCTGCTCGATATACACGTAGAGTACGAACTCCCTTATGTACTTATTTTTATTGATATTGGTGGTGATGCCAACCGTCCTAAAATTGAGTTTAGTTCCGAGCCACCCATGCCCAAAAAAGATATTATGTCTTATCTTCTGTTTGGGGTATCTACAGCAAGTATTGGAAAAGGTGAAGGCTCTATCGGAAGAGAAGCTGAACTTTTTATTATCAATCAAGCAGCCAGAGATTTAGCCTACGAGATGGAACTTGACAGGGTCTTTGTTGCAGATGACGGTACAGGTGAAGGTTTCGCCATTGAAATAGGTAAAAAAATTAGTAAAAAGAACATGTTAATTATAGAAAGCTCTAAAGAGGGTAACAGCTTTATTTTAGAGCATGATGTAAGTAAAAATATCAAACTAAGGATTGGGCAACACCAAAAAGAGCGACCCTCTCAGAGTATTGATATTTATTTTAAGAAGAGGTTTAAGTAATTCTAGTTTTGGAATCGGAAGGCTCTGACTCTGTTATTTAGAACTAAAGTTGCCGTTTTCAAATTACAAACGAATAATACGAATATTTGCATTGCTCTTTAATTTATTGTAAAAGTCTCTACCTGCTTTATTTCGTTCATCTTGCATCCAGTGCATGATTACTTCGTTTTTTACACTGGCAAAATCGCTCTTTCCTTGACTTGATTTTGATTTAACATAGTAAGCTACAAAACCTCTACCTGTATTAATGGGTTCAGTAAAGCTTCCCTCTGGGGTGTTCTTAATAAGATTAAAAAGTTTAGGATTCATCTCGTTACTACTTGCCAATATATTTTTCTGCTGTACACCTTTTAATCTTTTCAAAGGGTTTTGTAGTGCCTCTTGTAGCTTTTTAGAAGAGTTACTTGCATAGACAATAAGACTCATTTGCGAAGCAGAAGTAATGGATGAAAATCTATCGCTATTGGTATCGTAGTAGACTTTAAGTTCACTATCGGTTGGTTGACCTATGGCTGAAGCGATATTTTGTTTAAAAAATTGCTCTTTTTTCATCTCAATAGCAAGTTGTTCACGGTATGACTCCCAAGTTAACCCTTTTTGGCTTAAGGTCGATTGCATTTGGGCTTGATTCATCCCTCGGCTAGAAGCTATCTGCCCAATCTTAGCATCAATCTGCTCGGGAAGAATCTCTATATTGGCTTTCTCTATGGCACCTTTTTCTAACCTATCTTTTATTAACGCTTCAATCGCTGCTTTTTTAGACATACTTAACTTCTCTTGAACTGCTTGAATCTCTAAAGTAGTAATGGGTTCACCATCAACATCAATGGCAATGGCATCAATCACTTGTGCTTGTGAACTTGTTAGTATAAAAAGGAGTAGAGGTAGAATTTTTTTCATTAATTGTTCCATTTTTTAAATATTTACATTGATTATAGCCAAATGATGATTATAGTATTGCAAGATGTATAATTTAGCACAATTGCCTCTATCTCTAACACTCCTAACCAAGAATTCTACAAAAAAGAATCATTCATGTTAACTTAAATTAACTTCTGCTTCTTAGATAAGTAACATTTATCAGAAAAATTAGTTTTTTTTATATTATTGAGACTTAATACCAGAAAACTATATCTGGATTAATAAACGAGTAGCCAAAAAACAGGGCATAGCATTTGGAGATACATTAGAAGTTTCAAGTTCTATAGGTAAAGTCACCATTAAAGCTTACCCTACAGAAAAAATTGCTCCAAATCAGGTCTTTTTTGTTCATGGATTTGGTGAAGAGAGTTCGGCATTAACTTGGGCTTTTGATACTCCACCCCATAAATGAGATGGATTCTTAGTCCAAGCCATCCTGTGACTTTTGATTCTAAGCATTTAAAGTCGGGTATACCCTACCTAGACTATATTTTTTTTTTTGATGATCCAGAGAGTGAAATTAGCGAACTGCTTAGAACAAGAGATCATTTCTCTTTAAAAGCTCACCTTGGAACCAATCCAAAATTATTCTATCTAACATAGGGAGATTGATATGATTGCAAAAGCAAAAGAGTTTATAACATCGATTCCTGTTAATAAGGTAGGAATGAAAGATTTAATGGATTTTGAAAAAACTCCAAGAAACATATTGGTTGCCGTTATTACGGTCGGAGTATTGGCACTATTTGTTGTGGGTCTTGCATTCTTTTTTATGCACGGACACCACGCATATAATGTAACCAAAGAGCATCCTTGGGGGCTACTCCTTGCCGTATATATCTTTTTTGTTGTAAGTTCAACAGGATTATGTATTAT
>DCAF01000077.1:0-681 GCA_002311915.1 Sulfurovum sp. UBA1140
CTTTTTTATAACTTTAATGCTTTTCTTTTCTTAATTAAAATTTTATACGTTTTTTTATTTTTATCTGTTATAATTTTTATTTAATTGTATTCTTTTAAGGAGTTTTATGAAAATAAATAAGATATTATTGGGGATACTTTTAGTATTGATATTTGCTTTGGTTTATATTTTTTTTATAGAAAAAAAATTGAGACCAATTCCTCTGAAAAGAAGAGTATTGTAAAGATAGATGCTATTGTAATTCCTAAGAAACCAATTGAATTTTCTTTTGTTAAAGAGAGAGAGGGTAATATTCTTTTTAAAGGTAATTTTTCAAAGAAAGAGACTCCACTTCGATTTGCAAAAATTTTTATAAATAATAATCTAGTACATAAATTGGATATTAATCCTAACTTATTTTATGATAAAGATATAGTCATCTTAACTGAACAACTTATTTAGATTTTGATAGAGAATTTTATAGAAGGTTCTATTTTATATCTATATTAGAAGTATTAACCTATGAAGAAATGCAGAAAAAAGAATCTGTTGAACCTGCTATATTAAAGATTAAAGAAAAAATAGAGAATAAACCAAAAAAGGAAGAGATTCCTAAAGAAGAGATTCAAGAAAAAGTTATTAAAAAAGAGCCTATTGTTCAAAAGCTTGAAAGTCTCGAAAAACCTATTAAGCTAGAAGAGA
>DCAF01000077.1:726-9610 GCA_002311915.1 Sulfurovum sp. UBA1140
AGAAGAGACTCTATATTCCTTCGGCTGAGAAGAAGATAGATGATAAGATACCTTGGGCAAATTTACATGAAATGGATGAGAATCTTGATGGTATTTTAATGGATTAGATAGATGAGTAGAATTTATAGCAAATGGAGTTTCCATTTGCTTTTGGACTTAATTTAATCCTCTGTTCTTCACTGTGGTGTTGCTCTCTCCATCATTAAAAGTTACCTCTTTAATTGATTTTTCGATCAAATAAGCAAGTGCATAATCTGTAGCTTTATCTGTTTTTACTTTGGCTATCTCTTTATCTATTTTAACGGTAATTTTTTGGTTAAGAGATTTTGGTAAATCTATAGCAAAGAGAACGGTAGTTGCATCTTCTGTTAGGTGATATAGTAGTAGATTGTGTGTTTGGAAGTCAATCTTTTCTCGCTTTAGAGTATTTAAAAAATTTTCTTTTTTCTCCCACTCTTTTTGTGATTTTATTTCTAAGAGAAATTTGTCCAGTTGTATTTGATTTACCATTATTTGGGTATTAATATTTTTATATCCAGTATCTTTAAAATGGATAGGAATTTTGGAAATCATGTTGCTCACTTTTGCTTTAGGGGGTGGAGCTTTGACAATGTCAATGGTTTGTGTCTGGGTACATCCTATAAAAAGAAGGGAGGTACTGAGTATGAGTAGTAGATTTTTCATGGTTTTTCCTCATTTTTTTTAATTATATCATATTGCTTTTATAGTTTTGATAAATTAAAAACTTTAGATTATTTTTTCTAGGGTGTTTCATTAATAGAGATAAAACTATTCATTTGGTAAAAATATTTTTATAAAATAAGAGCAACTAAGCCCTCTGTAATGAATCTTTTGTTACTATTCGCGACCTAAATCTAGGTTTGGGTGTAATACCGTAACATTACTGCGTGAAGAATTTTTATATAACACGCACCGATTATATAAGAATTGGTTGAATATTTACTCATTAAACCAGACGCAAAACAGGTGCAGAAAAACAGACTTAGGAGTAACCAATGAAGGTTAGACCATCAGTAAAAAAAATGTGTGATGATTGTAAGGTAATCAAGCGAAAAGGCATCGTTAGAGTAATCTGCAAAAATCCAAAACATAAACAAAGACAAGGATAAGCATGGCACGTATATCAGGTGTTGATTTACCTAAGAAAAAGAGAATTGAGTATGGACTTACTTATATCTATGGAATAGGTTTACACAGCTCAAGAAAAATTCTTGATGCGACAGGTGTTGATTATAACACTAGAGTTTATAAGTTGACTGATGCACAAGCTGCAACAATCCGTAACGAGATTCAAGACAACTTTATGGTTGAAGGTGATCTTAGAAAAAAAGTAACTATGGATATCAAAGGTCTTATGGATCTTGGTTCTTATAGAGGGCTTAGACATAGACGTGGTTTACCATGTAGAGGTCAAAAAACTAAGACAAATGCTAGAACTCGTAAGGGTAAAAGAAAAACTGTTGGTGCAGCATAAGCGAGGGATGACAAATGGCTAAGAAAAAAGCAAAAAAGAATATTGCTAGAGGTGTAGTTTACGTAGCTGCAACCTTTAACAATACAGTAATTACTGTGACCGATGAGATGGGAAATGTTATTGCTTGGAGCAGTGCAGGTGCTTTAGGATTTAAAGGTAGCAAAAAATCAACTCCGTTTGCAGCAACCGAAGCTGTAGCCGACGCAATGAAAAAAGCGATGGAACATGGTATTAAAGAGGTTGGTGTTAAAGTACAAGGGCCTGGCTCTGGTAGAGATACAGCTGTTAAGTCAATCGGCGCAACTGAAGGGATTAGAGTAATTTGGTTAAAAGATATTACTCCACTTCCTCATAATGGTTGTCGTCCTCCAAAGCAGAGAAGAGTTTAATCACTTTTTAGTGATAACTCATAATTAAATAGAATAATTTAAAGGTAAACAAATGGCAAGATATAGAGGTCCAGTTGAAAAACTAGAGCGAAGACTTGGTGTTGATCTCGGCTTAAAGGGTGAGAGAAGACTTGCAGGGAAATCAGCTTTAGAAAAAAGACCATATCCACCAGGACAACATGGTCAACGAAGAACAAAGATTAGTGAATATGGTCTTCAACTTCAAGAGAAGCAGAAAGCTAAATTTATGTATGGTGTGAGTGAAAAGCAATTTAGAGCACTCTATGCAGAAGCAAATAGAAAAGAGGGGAATACAGGTAGTATTCTTATTCAACTTCTTGAGCAGAGACTTGATAACGTAGTTTATAGAATGGGTTTTGCAACCACTAGAAGATTTGCAAGACAACTTACAAACCATGGACATATCCTTGTTGATGGTAAAAGAGTTGATATTCCATCGTTTAGAGTAAAAGCTGGTCAAAAAATTGAAATTAGAGAAAAAAGTAAAGCCAATCCACAAGTTGTGAGAGCAATGGAGTTGACCAACCAAACTGGTATGGTTGAGTGGGTAGATGTTGAGAAAGATAAACTTTTTGGACTCTTTACACGAGTTCCAAACAGAGATGAGATTTCAATTCCTGTTGAAGAGCGATTGATTGTTGAACTTTACTCTAAGTAATAAGCAATAGGTAATAAAGGCAAAGAATGAAAAAAATTAAAGTAGCACCATCTCTTCCTGAAAATGTTGAAGTGAATGAGATTGGTGAGAATAGATCTGAAGTTATTGCCTACCCTTTTGAGAGTGGTTATGCTATCACACTTGCACACCCTCTAAGAAGACTTATATTAGGTTCTTCTGTAGGATATGCTCCTATTTCTGTAAAGATTGAAGGTGCTGTACACGAGTTTGATAGTATTCGTGGAATGCATGAAGATGTGGCTGTATTTATTATTAATCTTAAAAATATTCGATTTAAACTTGCAGAGGGTGTCAATAGGGTTGAAGTGAATTATAGTTTTACAGGTCCTAAAGAGATTACTGCTGCTAATTTGATTAATGATGAGATTGAAGTGGTAAATCCTGAAGCATTCTTAGCAACACTTAACGAAGATGCTGTACTTAACTTTAGTGTTGTCATCTCTAAAGGTTTAGGGTATGTACAGAGTGAAGACTTAAAAGATGATGTAGAACCAGATGCAATTGCATTGGATGCATTTTTTACTCCTGTAAAAAAATGTAACTATGAGATTGATAATGTTTTGGTTGAAGATAATCCTAATTATGAAAAGATTACCTTTGATATTGAAACCGATGGTCAGACTTCACCTGTTGATGCATTTACAAATGCTTTAGAGACGATGCATAAGCAGTTATCGGTCTTTAATGGGGTACTTGATGTTGAAATCAATGCTACACCTGTTAAGCGAACCAATGAGGATAGTGAAATCAAGGTATATCTGGAGCAGATAGATTCATTGGGATTGAGTGCTCGTTCATTCAACTCACTTGACCGTTCAGGTATTAAATATGTTGGTGAATTGGTATTAATGAATGCTAATGAAATCAAAAATATTAAGAATCTTGGAAAAAAATCACTAGATGAAATTGCTGAAACCCTAGAAAATTTAGGCTATGGTGAGGATTTTGAATTAGCAGACAATACAAGAGTAAATCTTGTTAAGAAAATTGAGCAACTAAAAGAAAGCTCAGAATAAAGGAACATCAATGAGACATAAGCATGGATACCGTAAACTGAGTAGAACCTCTGCTCACCGATCGGCATTGTTAAAAAATCTCTCTATTGCTCTTATTAAATCTGGAAGAATTGAGACAACACTTCCAAAAGCAAAAGAGCTTAGTAGATATTTTGAAAAACTTATCACAAAAGCAGCAAGTGGCGAAAATGCACATAGAGCAGTTTTTGCACTATTGCAAGATAAAGTTTGTACCAACAATCTTGTAATTGAGATAGCACCGAAATATGAAGATAGAGACGGTGGTTATACAAGAATTATTAAAACACGTATGCGTAGAGGTGATGCAGCACCAATGGCAATTATCGAACTGGTATAATTGTTTTCTTATCGAGAAGCCCTATTTTAGGGCGACTCAACTCCTTATTTTATTCTTTAATTATTAACTAAAACAATAAATTTATTTTAAATTTAATCTCGTGACAAATTATGACATTTTAATAGATACTTAAAAGCTTATTCAATATAATATTAAATATTAGTTAGATGTTTTAAGGGGGCATTAATATAATTAAACAGATGAGATTATCATCAAACAGGAGTTTCACCATGATAGAGATTATAGGAGCTGTAATAATTATTTTATCGCTTTTTTTATTTAAAGATAAAAGAAAGCAACCTCATATCGGTATATCTGTATTAAAACTATAGATATTGTCATTTAAATTTGTGTGGTTTCTCTTTTGTAACAGAGAGGATCCAGAGCTTGTTAACAATATAATAGACTAAGGCTGAAACAAGAATAGAGTAGGGAATGGTTCCTACATAAAGAGGGATAATAATACTGTCCCAATTATTGCTGAACCAATTGAGGGTGAGTTCAATATTTTCTAACTCCTCTTTAGCCAGTAAAAAATTACCCGTTTGATATTCTATATAGTACATAAAGGGCATGGTGAGGGGATTACTTAACCAGACCATAGAGATGGCTATAGGAATGTTAAACTTAAGAAAAGGTGTGAGAGATAGAACGCCTAGCATCTGCATAGGCATGGGAATAAAAGCCCAAAATAGACCGATAAAAATACCTCTAGCTATAGACTTACGATTAATAGAGAGATACTCTCGTGGAATTTTGTATTTTTTAATGAATTTATCGATTTTTCCATTGGTTTGCTTTTTTTTAAAGATTCTTCGGATCATTGATATTCCATTCTTTTAATTTGTTATATTGTAATCTGAAAAGTATTATAGACGATTGAAATATCCCTAAAAAATAGGCTTAGAGGGTTAATTTAGATACAAAAGTAGTCATCTTTTCTTGACAAAATGGTTATTATTATGTATAAAGTAGATAATTAAACCAATTTGGTATAATTATATAATATAAATTTAAGGAGAAGCTTGTGCTTCCATTTACAGATGAAGAGTTAAGACCGATAGTATCGGAGTTATTAGATAAAGCAAGTGTTTGGATTAAACAAGATGGTGGAGATGTAAAATTGATAGATATTGTTGATGGTACAGTTTTTGTACAACTCCAAGGTGCTTGTGTTGGATGTGGTAGTTCTGGAACGACCATTAAGTTTGGTATTGAAAAAGAGATGAGAACACGAATACACCCTGAGATAACAGTAATGAATGTTCCTCATGGGTGGGAAGATAAATTAGATCAGTTAGGATAATTATGAGAAAAATGAGCATGAACAGATTACTTACTAGAGCAGAACAGCAGTTTTCATTGGGTAAATATGAGAGTGCTTTAACAACATATGGATTATTACTAAGAGAGTATCCGACCCATGGTGATGCAAAGATAGGTGCGTATCTGTGTGATATTGGAATGGAGAGTGCAGAAGAGGCACAGGCTCTTTTTGACTACTATCAGATTATAAAAACTGAACAGGGTAATGCCCAAGAGGTTATGAGTAATCTTATATCAACACTTGATACCACCAAAGATCAGTTGATTGAACTGTTGAATCCAATAGAGGATAAAATTGAGTATGAAGATGGTATTCGTTATAATGATTTTTTAAAATTTGTAGAGGATCGAGGGGATTTTACAATAGCTTTTGAAGATGTTATGTTCTCAACCAAAGTTATACTCAAGGGTAAAGAGGAGTATATTGCATTTATCTCAAAGTTGATTGATCGAGGTGAAAATAGATTAGCAGAACAGTTTTTAGACTCTATTCATGATGCCTTTGAAAAAGATCAAGAGATATATGCACTATATCATAGATTAAAAGGTGATTAGAGCAGTAGAGAACGCTGTTCTTTGTCTATCTTAAATAAAATAAAGAAGAAAAATAGGTGAAATTAGATTATAACTTAGATGGTTATCGCTATATTACAGACGATACCTCAGATATTGACAGAGAGACACAGTTTCTATTAACCGCACAAAATCGAAAATATTTTGAAGCGATTGAGTCAAAACCCTCTACCCTTACTCCAAAAGAATTAATTACAAAATGGAATTTAACAGAATTAAAAGCAGTGGGTGTTACAGGAACCAATGGTAAGACCACCGTAACCGCAGCTATTTACTCTTTTTTACTCGATTTAGACGAGAAGGTAGCCCTACAGGGGACAAGAGGCTTCTTTGCCAATGAAGAGCGTGTAGAAGCCAAAAGCATGACGACACCTTCGGTACTAGAGACGCTTTATCATATGAAAATAGCCAAAGATAAAGGGTGCGACTACTTTATTATGGAGGTGAGTTCACATGCGATTGACCAAAAGCGTATCGAAGGTATTAAATTTGCATTAAAAATTCATACAAATGTGACCAGTGACCATTTAGATTACCACAAAACGGTTGAAGAGTATCGTGCCGTTAAGAGTCGTTTTTTTGCAGATGATGTACCCAAACTGCTTAATAAAGATGATATTAAAAATATTACCTACAATCCAATAGGAGCTCAAAGTTATGGTGTTGATGAACCTGCAACTTTTAAAGTTCAAGCTTTCTCTTTAACGGATGGGATTACGGCAGGTATTAAACATTTAAGTCGTGAAGCAAGTTTTGATTCACCGATGGTGGGTCTGTTTAATCTCTTTAATCTGATGGCATCTATTGGTGCAACCACCATGCTAACAGGTAAAGATATAAGCGAAGTCTGTGAGGTTGTTCAAAATTTTGCAGGGGTAGCAGGTCGTATGGAGGTGGTCAGTACCAATCCATTGGTCATTGTTGATTTTGCTCATACCGATGATGGTATGGTTCAGGTATTAGATTCAATGAAAGACCGAGAGCTTTCAGTGGTGTTTGGTGCAGGTGGTGACCGAGACCGTACCAAACGAGCAAGAATGGGTGCAGTTGCCTCGACGTTTGCTAAAAAAGTTTATGTAACCAGTGATAATCCACGAAGTGAAGACCCTGCACAAATTATTAAAGATATACTTTTAGGAATTAAAGACCAATCACATACACGTGCCATGGTTGATAGAGCATTTGCCATACAAGAGGCACTCAAAGAGCTTAAAGAGGGTGAAGCTTTAATGATTTTGGGTAAAGGTGATGAAGATACCATAGAGATACAGGGTAAAAAAATTCATTTTGATGATCGTGAGATTGTTCGTGCATTGTTAGCACAAAGTGTAGAGAGTCATTAGTTTTTGGTAGTAAATTGGAAATAACCCACTACAAGGAGATTGAGTGGGTTAAGAAAATGTGAAAACCACAGTGGAGATTACAAGCTCCACATCTTAACCATCAAATGATGGCTAAAATGTAGAGAGAAGATTATTTAATCTTCTGACTCTTTAAATAGGATTAAAATTTAAGAATAGCATCTAACTGTATACGATGATAGTCTGACTCTATACCTGTACTGGCTTTACTTGCATTAAGTGTTGACCACTGAAAGTGACCACCAATATCTAAATTTTTAGCCATTTTATATTTGGTTGTAATAATATGACCTTTAGCATCCGTTCCACCAGCAATGAAGTCGGAGTCATTATGTGCTCCAAATACAGCATCTTTTTCTATATCTCTATAGGTGTATCCTACTTTCCAGTCATTTATCTTTTTAGTATCGCCCAGTTGCATACTCAGATCATAACCAAAATTATCACTACTCACAGCTGTATTGTACGCTAATGTTCCTGCAACTTTGAAGGGTTTACCCAATATATTTTTAAACTTTAGTTCAGAAAACGCTTCTAAAATAGCATAATCATTCTCGTAAAATCCATTTGCATCCAAACTGTTTCCTAAAGCACCTTTTGCATAAGGAGTCGTATTTCCTTTTACACCATCGTAGTAATAAAAACCACCACCAGCATTAAGTTTAGAATTTTCAAGTTTTGTACTCTGAACATATTGAGCAACAACCATATAAATATCATCTTTACTCTCTGCATCGTTTTCAAGTCTGTGTACCCTATTGATACCTAGTCTATAATTTTTGCTATCATCTTTGTATCCATAATTCACACCTTCAAAACGAATGTCATTGTCCCAAATAAGTTGTGTTTTTATAGGTCTATACATGTGATGTTTACTTTTACCTGCTCTTATCCAAGAGTTATCAAATTTATAAGCGATGTCAAGTATGTCAATTTTAAGAGCATCTATAAAATAGTCTTTTATGCTCTCATCATCTTTAAAGCTTACATTTCCTGATGTAGGATTACCTTTACCACTTGAAATGGCTGATTCAAAAATAAGATTGTCCGTAATGTCAAAATTTAAATTATATCTGAGTCTATATCGCTCTCTATATTTATCATCTTTATCATCTCTTTCTATCTCTTCATGTCTTAATCTAAGGTCACCTTTCATATGTAGTCTATCCATGAACGTACTTTTAGTCTCTTTTACAGGTACATCAGTTACTACTCTGTTTTCATCTGCCATAGCTACTGATGCTATTACAACCATTGATAATGCAATTTTTCTCATTTTTAGAAAACTCCTATGTTTTATTGTCAACATTGTAGGCTAAAAAGGTTACAGAATGGTTACAGACTTCAGTATTCGGATTGTCTCCGTTATTCGGGCGTAAACGCTTTATTTCCAAACCATTTCTCACAATCCTGCACATCCAATATTTTGCTCTTATTCTTATTCATAACCTCTATAACAGCACCATTTTTATTTTTTAGTTTCACACGAACACCACCTTCTACAGCTGTAATGGATTCAATAATAAATTTCTCTTTTTGATTCATAATTGTTTTACCTAAAAATAGAAGCAAAAAAGATATATTAGGAACAGCAGAGTAATCTTTTACCTCACCCACTCGATGTTGATTTTCAAATAACCACGCCCAAAAATTGTTTATCTGTTTG
>DCAF01000077.1:9759-34274 GCA_002311915.1 Sulfurovum sp. UBA1140
TAATATTAGTATCACCCCTATTTTTTAAGGATTCCTCGGCTTCTAATTTTTTAGGGGTTGTTGACTTTTTTTCTGTGGCTTCTATCTGCATTATCAGGGTTCTATTTTGATGTTCCAATTCGGCATTTTTGGTTTGTAGTTCTAAAATAAGTTGATGCTCTTTGGGTTTGGGATGGCTTAGATTGTACTCTTTGCCAAGCTTGGTGATTCGCACGGCTCTAAAATTGGCATTAGAGTACCACTCATCTACTTTTAAAAGTTTGGTTTCTACTAATCCCAATTTTTTAAGTTGTGTAAAACAAGCTTCAATGGTTTTTGTCCCTAAAATCAAATCATCTTCTATCTTATGGGTGGTTAAAATAAAATAACCATCCATACACGTAGCCCAATTTTTAAGCATTAATAGGTACGAGATAACAATGGTTTGGGTCAGCGTAAGCCCGTACTTTCTTTTAAAAATATGGTCAATAACACTGGTTCGGGTACATTTTGGGAGTTCTTTTGATGGAGGTATGGCAGACATGATTGTTCCTTGAATTTTAATTCAAGAGTCCAAATACTAACATCTCTTGGTTATAAAAAGAGACTATCAGCGATTTTTTGTTACAATCGTGTTTGAGTGGAATTTGTTAGACTTATCAGGGCTTGGCGTTCCACTCATCTCTTTTTATCTTATTTCACATTTTATCACAAAAATACTTTTAAAAAAATATTCTTTTTGGGTTAGTTTTATTTCTACAAGAAGGAAAGTAGGAGTTTTTTACTCTTATTTAAATATATTTTCAAAGAATTATTACTATTATCCATTTTAAAGCCAATCTACTATATAGTATTTTTCAAATTAAATAATAGGGTATTTTGATGAAAGAGATACTTAATATCTATAAAGCTAACAGAATTGTGATAGAAAATTATATTAATACAATGATTTCTAATATAGAAGATGACTCTATTAAATCATACCAAAAAATTCTAAAAAAATATAACTTCATACAACTTATGTATGAAGTTAATAACAAGTACAGACAGATAAGTCCTGTTGTGTGCCGAAAAGAGAGTGTTGCAGAGGGAATAGATAGTGATAAGAGTCATTACTTTATTAAGTTAAAACTAAATGAGAATGGTATATACATATCAAATCCATATATACACTATCGTACAGGAAAATCAAGTATATCAGTTGTTGCAAAATTCAATGACAAGTATAAGGTCTTTGACATTGATTTAGTCTCAATTTTGGAACATCTAAAACTAATAGAGTACAACAGTGTTCATGAAAAATATAAAAAAGCAATCTACACTATGGGTTCACTTTTTTTGTCCATAGTATCAATTATGTTGATAGCATATGGAGGGTATATTTTTGTAAAAATAATATTTTCCTTTGGTGATATAGATTTTCTTCAAACTATCTTTAAGTCGATTATATCCATAACCTTAGGTTTAGCCATATTTGATTTGGCCAAACAGATATTTGAACATGAAGTTCTATTTGACTCATTTCATCATCCTGAGGATAAAGAGTATAAAGTTTTGGGCAAATTTCTTATCTCTATTGTTATTGCTCTTGCCATAGAGACGCTGATGGTTGTTTTCAAAGTTGCACTAGATGACTATACTCAGATGTTGTCTGCCTTTTATCTCATGATAGGTACAACTTTAATGTTTGTTGGTTTGGCGTATTTTTATAAGATAATTATTGCGAAAAAATAGTCTTTGCCTACTTTACTCTTTATCATTATTCTCACCTATCTTAGAGGCTGAAGTCATCGGTTCCTACTTTTGCAAGAAGTTTATTAGTGTGGTAGTCTATACTTTCACCAATGAGTCTATTCATGTTTTTGCCATTGGTGGGCATTATACCGATAAATAAGTTGCCAATATCCCCCCAAATTTATTAAAGATAAAGAGTTTTTCTGCTAAAATTCGCAAATTAATAGACTTTAGTGAATTTCTAAAGTAATCAAAAAGAGATAAAAGCAAAGGATACCATCAATATGGCACATCATCAGTCAACGATTAAGAGAATCAGACAGACCGTTAAAAGAACAGAGAGAAACAGATACTATAGAACACGATTCAAAAATATCGTTAAAGCAGTAGTTGTAGCTACAGAAGCTAATGATAAAACAGCAGCAACAGAGGCTCTTAAAGTTGCCAATAAGCAGATTCATAAAATGGTTAGCAAGGGTTTCATTAAGAAAACTACTGCTGCTAGAAAAGTTAGCCGTCTTCACCTTATGGTTAACAAAATCGAAGCTGCGTAGTTCGGCTTCTTATCTTCTCTTATATTAAGCCTTTTATGGCTTAATATACTCTTTTAAAATTTTTACAAAATACACCATTAGGTTTTTAACATGTTTCAAGAAAAACTCCAACCCTTTATTGACCGATATAACGAAATTACTAGCCTTTTAAGTGCTCCTGATATTGCTAGTGATATTAAACGTATGACTGCTCTTGGTAAAGAACAGGCAGGTCTATCTAAGCTTGTTGAGAAGGCTAAAGAGTATATTGAAACAGCAGAATCCATTGCCGAGAACAAAGAACTTTTGGGTGATGATGAGTTGGGTGATTTGGCAAAAGAGGAGTTGTCTGAACTTGAACCACTGCTTCCTCGGATTAAAGATGATATTAAAGTTTTGATGATTCCTACTGATCCTAACGATGATAAAAATATCTATTTAGAGCTTCGTGCAGGGGCAGGTGGTGATGAAGCAGCATTGTTTGTGGCAGACTTGTTTAAGATGTATGTACGTTACGCCGAGGTAGTAGGTTGGAGAGTTGAGATTGTTAGCTCGTCAGATGGAACAGCAGGTGGATACAAAGAGATGATTGCCATGTTTAAAGGTAATGGGGTCTACTCTCAGCTTAAATACGAAGCAGGAGTCCATCGTGTGCAGAGGGTTCCTGATACCGAGACTCAAGGGCGTGTGCATACCTCTGCTATTACGGTAGCTGTTATTCCAGAGGTAGATGATGTCGAGGTAAATATTAAGCCCAACGAAGTCAAAATGGATGTTTATCGTTCTAGTGGATGTGGGGGGCAGTCGGTTAATACCACCGATTCAGCAGTACGTTTAACCCATATTCCTACAGGAATTGTGGTGGCGATTCAAGATGAGAAGTCACAACATAAAAATAGAGATAAAGCGATGAAAGTTTTAAAAGCTAGGGTGTATGATGCTCAACTTCAAGCTCAACTCGATGAGACCTCTGCTCAACGAAAACTGCAAGTGGGTTCTGGTGGTAGGTCAGAGAAGATACGTACTTACAACTATCCACAAAATCGTTTGACCGATCATAGAGTTGACTTAACACTCTACTCTTTAGATAGAATTATGAATGATGGAAATTTAAAATTGGTACTTGACCCTTTAAATGCTCATGCTCAAGCCGAGGCGATTAAAGAGGCAGGATTGTAAGATATGGGGTTTTAACCCCACATTCCTCCAAAAAATTTGTTCATAAAACCTTTGGGTTTAATAATTTCATCTAAAAAGTTATCATAGTTAACCCCTCGCTCCTCTAAAAAAGATTCCAGATAAGAGAGTGATCCTTCCATCCCATGTTTTTTTTCAATTTTTAACATGGTTTCATAAAGCTCTTCCATGGTCTCGATTACCTGCTTGGGTGCTGAACTTTGAAAAGAGCTAAATGATTTAATGTTTCCCTCTTGATCTTTTTTAACATCAAAGTCAACAATCACCCAATAGTATTCACCACTTCGTGCAAGATTTTTAAGAACAGCAGAGACATGTTCACCACGTAGTAGGCTGTTCCAAACTAAAAAGAAAATGGATTGTGGCATATCAGGATGTCGTAGGACATTATGTGGGGAGCCGACAAGTGCCTCTTCTTCATATCCTGAAATATCACAAAGATTTTTATTGACAAAGAGAATCTTCCCCTTGGTATCTGTTTTGCTGACGATAAATTTTTTTTTATTAAATTTAATCTCTTGATCAATGGCGAGGGGGCGATATATCATCTTTTTTACCTTATGCTTATTCAGAAGTATTTTAGCTAAGAATTACTAAATAGAGCATTGAAAATATAGAAACAATAAAAAAATAATACTTCCTTATGTTTCGATTTAGAAGCTTTTATAGGTACTGCTTAGAGGTGTAAAAGACCGAAAAATCATCTGTTAAAGCAGATTTTGATTAAAAAATAGAGAAATACCATAAAAAAGAACAAAAAATAAGTATAGATTTTTTTTTAATAATTGGTTAAACTGTACCCCATTATAAAGTAAAGGTTTTGTTATGTTAAAAAAAATTCTCTATTTAATACCCTTAAGTTTACTGCTTATGGTGGGTTGTTCTGAACCTACTCCCTCTTTGGATGGTGTAAAAATTTCAGGTAAGGTAACCTACGATTATGTTCCTGTTGATCTTAGTTATGGTGGTATCGCCAAATTAGATTATGCTAAAGTTAAAAAAGTTGCGTCAAAAAATGTGGTGGTTAAGGCATTGGATGGTGGGGGAAAAACCCTTGCTACAACCAAGACCGATAAGAATGGTCACTACTCATTTGTGGTGGCTAAAAATGTAAATGTTAAAGTTCGTGTTTATGCACGTATTTATAAAGAGGACTCTTGGGATGTCTCTGTGGTGGACAATACCAATATGAAAGCACTCTATGTGATCGAAGGAAAATACCATAACAGTGGAGAGAAACATAATATACGAAATCTTCATGCCTCTTCAGGTTGGGTAGGAACAGATTATCAAAACCCTAGAGTGGCTGCTCCTTTTGCTATTTTGGACAGTATTAATAAGGTAATGAATAAAGTACGTCAAGCCGATAATGATGCTAAGTTTCCTCAATTAACGGTGAATTGGTCGGTGAATAATATCGCGGCAGGTGGTGATTTAGAGAGTGGACAGATTGTCACTTCCCATTATGATGGTGAGCAAGGGTTGTGGATATTAGGAGATGCCAACAGTGATACTGATGAGTATGATGATCATATTATTATTCATGAGTGGGGTCACTATTTTGAAGACCAGTTCTCACGAACCGACAGTATTGGTGGCCCTCACTCTACAGGTGAGGAACTTGATATTCGTTTGGCATTTGGAGAGGGATGGGGTAATGCTCTTTCAGGAATTGCAACCGATAACCCTATCTATTTTGATACTTCAGGTATGAGCCAATCGTATGGATGGTATATGGATTTAGAATCAGGTGCTCAAAAAAATCCAGGTTGGTATGCCGAGGGTTCAGTGCAAAGAATCTTATATGACTTGTATGATGCTGATACTGATGAATCCTATGACCGTGTACATTTAGGATTTAAACCTATCTATGAGGCGATGATTGGCAAAGAACGAAATACCAAAGCCTTTACCAGTATATTCTCGTTTATTCATGCCATTAAGTCTGAAAATAGTGGAAAAGCAGATAAGATTGATAGGCTAGTGGCCTATGAACAGATTCATATCATCTCTGACAGTTATGGAACCGACCGTAAAAATACAGCCAATAGTCAATATACTACCCCTGTTTATAGGGATTTAAGAGTAGGTGGGGTAATGAATGTTTGTAACCGAAATAATTTTGGTGTCTATAATAAGCTAGGAAACCGAAGTTATATTAAGATACATATTGCTACAGCAGGAAATTATCGTGTTGATGCACATCCTAGCAATGGACAAATTACAGCCAATACCGATCCTGATATATTGATATACAGTACCAAGTATCCACATGAAAATATAGGTATATCTTCGGAAGAGGGCTCTTCGTCGGATCGTTTATCTATTTATTTAGAGCAAGGGGATTATCTATTGGATGTGTATGATGCTTCATTTGATAACAGTTGTTATACTATTTCATTGAATAGGGTGGCAAACAGTTATAAAGCCAAAGAGGGTGTGATGGCAAAACCAACGGTTAAGAGACCATTACCAAAGAGACAATACGCCTATTAAACAATTTTTATAGATTGGTATGGCATGATAAAAGATAATTTAAGAAGTGAAGGATTATTGTGAGAAATAGACTGTACGATTTACCCTTGGTTGCTCTTATGACACTTTTTGTTGGTTGTGGAGATTTTGTTGAAGAGACCTCTACGCAAGATACACCCAACAGATTGGATGCTCCAACAGTAGAAGAGATTAATAACAATAATCCTACACTAGTAGGGAGTTGTGAGCTTAAAGATACCATTACCATATTGATTGATACCAAATCTCTTGCCAATACAACCACTTGTAATAATAGTAGTTATCGTATTACGGTAGGCTCTACTCTTGAAAATGGGGCGCATGATATTACTGCCATTGCTACCCGTAATGGTGTTGATTCTATCGTTTCAGCCATTACCCCCGTTTTTATAACAGACACCACAGGAGGTATTGGTGCATCAGAAATAGATGGTACAGTAACACTTTCTGGAAAAATTACTTATGATAGAGTAAGGATGAATAAAAATAGTGTTGGACTCGATTATGACAATACAATAAAAGAGCCTGCAAAACAGGTTGTGGTAAGCTTGATTGGTAGTCTTGGGCAGACACTCGCTTCGACAACAACCGATGATAGTGGAGCGTATCGTTTTACAAGTATTCCTCAAGAGACCATGGTTAAAATTCGTGTCGATGCCAAGATGCAAAAAATAGGGCAAGGGGGTTGGGATGTTCAGGTGCATGACAATACCCGTGGAGATGTTCTTTATGTCATGGAGGGAGTATTTTCATCAACAAGAAGTAGCAACTCTACACGTAATTTGAACGCTTCGAGTGGATGGAGTCTTGGTGATGGTGCGTATACACAAGAGAGAACTGCTGCCCCTTTTGCCATTTTAGGCAGTATTTATCAGGCGATGCAGAAAGTAAACAGTGCAGACAGTGGTGCAACCTTTCCTGCATTGGTTGTTCATTGGTCAAAGAGCAATACAGCATCGGGCAATGGAACTGAAGCAGAGTTACGTGATGGACTTATTATTACCTCTCATTTTGATGGAAAGAACAATCTCTATATTTTGGGTGATGCCAACAGTGATACCGATGAGTATGATGATCATATTATTATTCATGAGTGGGGTCACTATTTTGAAGCCAAGTTTTCACGAGTAGATAGCCGAGGTGGAGCACATGGTGAGGGGGAGCGGTTGGATATTCGTTTGGCATTTGGAGAAGGCTGGGGTAACGCTTGGTCGGCGATTGCTACCGATGATAGCATCTATTATGACTCTTCGGGATGGAAACAGGGGAGTGGTTGGTCAATGGATATAGAGCATGAGCGACACAATACCCCTGGTTGGTACAGTGAAGCTTCGATACAGCGTATTTTATATGATTTGTATGATAGCAATGATGATGGAGACGATAGACTCTCTTTAGGCTTTAAACCACTTTATGATGTCTTAACAGGGGGGCAAAAAACCACTCCTGCCTTTACGAGTATCTTTTCATTTGTGACAGAGTTAAAAGCACATACGCCACAAAATACCGATTTGATAGATGATATTTTAAGAAGTGAAGATATTAGTACCATTGATAACAGTTATGGTAGTACCCATCATAACTTGTACAGTGACATGGATATTGGAGATATAGGTACACTTTGTACCAGTAGAGAGTATGGTATTAGAAATAAGTTAAATACCCATAAGTATATGAGATTTAGCGTATACCAAAGTGGTAATTACAAGGTTCAGGTACGTCAAAATAATGGAGCAGGATCAGACCCTGATTTTGCTCTTTATAAGACCTCTCCTTTTAAAACCATTGGAGAGGTAGAAGAGGTGATGAAAGGGATTGAACAACAAGAGTATGAACTCTCATCAGGAGATTATCTGTTGGATGTCTCTGACTACAATAACTTATCACTGGCTTGTTTTGATATAAGCATCAATTTAAATTAAGGATATAAAATGAAAACAACAAAATTATTACTCTCGTGTCTGCTTATGGTAGGGGCGACAACACAAATGAGCATGGCAGAAGAGAAGGTTGCAAAAGGGACAACGCTTGGATTTAAACACTGTATGAAACCAGGAGCTCCTGTTGATATTACCTATACCACTACCAAAGTCAAAGTGGATGAGGTGTCCGAGGTAAATATTATCCTCACCACCACACTTCAATCAGGAGAGATGGAGGTAACCATTAATTTGGATGAAGCATTAACACAGATAGATGAACCACTTGAGAGTATCAAATTTATGATTTCAGCTGTGCAGAAAGAGTATCCGATAAGAATGAAAGTATCGGCTAAAAAAGATGGTCTCTATTATGTACGACTCTTAACAAAAATAGATAGTGGTAATGGTGCTAGAATGCGTGCAATGGCAGTACCTATTTATGTGGGGGATGGAAAACTAAAGCAGAAAAGTAGACAGGTGATTATGAAAGCGATGGGTGGAGAGAATATTTCGGTATCAAAAGCCGAAGAGACCATTACCTTTATAGAGAACTAAGAGCGTTGGTTTAAAATTATAGTGATGAGAGAGAATATTGTTGCTCTGATTTTTGATTTTGACATTACCCTTAGCCCCAACTTTCAACAGCAGGTTATTTTTGACCACTGGGGCATTAAAGCCGATGATTTTTGGAAAAAGTCAGCGAACAATATGAAACAGGGTTATGATATGGAGCATGGTTATCTTAAAGCCCTGATTGATATGGGCAAAAAGGATAATAGATACAAGCTCTCTAATCACGATTTGTATCGGTTTGGTCAGCAGGTTGAACTCTATGCTGGATTAAGCTCCAAAGAGGGAGCTAGAAGCATTTTTGATGATTTAAATGATATTGTGAACGAAGAGCCATACAAAGAGTACAATATAAAGTTAGAGTGCTACTGTATTAGTGGGGGTTTAGTACCCATGATCGAGGGGGCGTTTAAAGCTCATGGTTTAAAACGCTACTTTAAAGATATATTTGCCTGTAGTTTAGACGAGGATGAAGAGGGCTTTATCAGTTTTCCCAAAGAGACAGTAGGACACACCATCAAAACCCAAAAAATTTTTATGATAAAAAAAGGAACCACTCCCTCTTTAGGGCGTAATCCCATCGAAGTTAATGAAGTTTTTGATGAAGATAGAATCCCTTTTAAAAATATGGTATTCTTAGGTGATGGACAGACAGATATTCCTGCATTTTCACTCATTAACCGTTACGGAGGAGTCTCGATTGCACTCTATCGTGAAGAGAAAAAAAGTGATGGTAGTGTCGATGAGGTCGCAACAGCTAAAACCTATGAGGCAGGTTATACGTTAGCCATTAAGTCTAAAAGAGCCGAACAGTTGTTAAGTGCTGACTATAGTGTAGGAAAGCCATTGAAAATGGCGTTAATGCATCATGTAAGAAGCATCTCTAATCAAATTATTAGAGATGCTGTAAAGTAGATATTATTTGGTGTTTAGTTAAACCGTTTTTGTATCAATAACTTCTACTTTTTTCTTGGTTGGAGCAGGTGCTTTGATGGCTGGTGGTGTATAGTTTACCATGGTTCCAATAACACGTCCACCCTCTTCAGTTTTGATGTTTTTAACGGTAATTTCACCCTGTACAAATCCATTTTTACCCACATCAAGTAGTTCTGAAGCGGTAATTTTACCATCTATTTTACCATTCACAATAACCCGTTTACTCTCTAGTCTTTTGGCATCGGCTCTACCTGTTTCGGTAACTGTAATGGTTTTTTCAGCATAAATCTCACCCGTTACTTCGCCTTCTAAAATAAGGTTTTGTACATGAACACGGTCTGAAACTTTTCCTAATCTGGTGATTCTTAAATCGTTACATGTTATATTTCCGTTGAGTTTTCCTTCGATAGAGACATGTTTTGCTTTAATGCTTCCATTGACAACACCTGTTGCTCCAATTGAGACGCTATCAAGAAGAATATCACCATCAAGTACACCATCAACCTTAATGGCATCACTACCCGTAAATGTACCAGAAACCTTAATATTTTTTGAGATAACCGTTGCCACAGTTCTTTTCTGTTTGGGTTGAGGTGTAGGTTTACTTACCTCTTTGGTAAATTTTCGTCTCTCTTTCTCTTTCTCTTTGCTATTAAAAAATGCCATGTTTACTCCCCTTTGATTAATTTAAGTTTTAAATAATAACAAATAGTAGCTTAGTAAGTTGACTGTTTTTGATGATAGTGTAAGAAAAAATAAAAAAGGGAACCATTCATAGAATTTTAAATAGATTTCGATATAATACGCGACTCATTCTCTATGAGATATACTTATTATGAAAGGAACACACATGCCAAAAATGAAAAGCGTTAAAGGTGCTGTAAAGCGTTTTAAAGTTAAAAAATCTGGTAAAATCAAAAGAGGGACTGCATTTAGAAGTCACATTTTGACAAAAGTTGATGGTGGTCACCACCGAGCCAACAAAAGCCCTAAATATGTTAGCAAAGCTGATTCAGCTAAAATCAAAGAGATGATTGTTTAGTCAAACACCTCACAAAGCAATAACTCCCCATTGGGGATAAGTTCATTTTACAAAGTAAAGTGACACCTATTAGTCATGCCGATGACACACATGGTAAAGGAAAAACATGAGAGTAAAAACAGGTACCGTTAGACATAGACGACACAGAAAACTTTTAAAACAAGCCAGAGGTTTCTACAGTGGAAGAAGAAAACATTTTAGAAAAGCTAAAGAGCAGTTAGAGCGTTCATTAGTATATGCTTATAGAGACAGAAGACAAAAGAAAAGAGACTTTAGAAGACTCTGGATTGTTAGAATTAATGCAGCTGCAAAATTGAATGATATGAATTATTCAACCTTTATACATGGATTAAAATTAGCCAATATTGAACTTGATAGAAAAATTTTGGCTGATATGGCAATGAATGCTCCTGAAGCATTTACAAAAATTGCAGAAGCTTCAAAAACTGCATTGAGTAAATAATTTATACTATTTTTTAGACAGGGAATCCTTTCCTTGTCTTTATCATTTTTTCAATAAAATGTGACTTTTTACTACACAATTTTACCCTTTTAAATAAAAGCATTACTTTAAGTAGCATCCTAAGTTTCTATTGTTGATTAATCAGATAAAAAATATCCGATTAGACTCTATAGATGATACTATTCTGCAAAACTACTATTTAGAGGGAACCATCATGAAAAAAACAGTAATACTTTTGTTTATACTTTTCTCATTTGCATTGGGAAATGCTGTGGGTATGGTAAAATCAATAACAGGTAAAGTTGAACTTAAACGTAATAAAAGTATTTTATTGTTAAGTGTGGGAAAGAGCATTGAAGCAGGTGATATTTTAATGACCAAAAGAAAAAGTAGTATTGGTATTATTTTTGATGATGGAAGCGTATTGGCATTGGGGGAAAATAGTATTTTTGCTATTAATAAATTTATTGTACAACCTGACAAAAATCGTTATGATGTTGATTTAAATATGACCATAGGTAAAGCCTCATTTACGTCAGGAAAAGTAGGAAAATTGGCTCCTGAGTCGGTTAAGTTTCATGTTCCAGAGGGAGTGATTGGTATTCGTGGAACAAAATTTTTAGTTGAAATTGATTAAGGGAGTCGGGATGATTATCAAATGGTTTATGGTAGTTGGTTTACTATTTTTTATGGGGTGCTCTTCTAAAAGTACCGTTGTTCTAATAGAGAATGGAAAGACGCAAAATGCCGTTATTGTTACTACCGACAAAGGGAGTCAAACTTTAGATAGCGTAGGAAGTTTTGTAAACTTAACGGCTAAAGATAGATTACCCAGTGAAATTAAAATAATGTCGAAAAAAGAGATTGCTGAACGTTTTAAAGAGGTTATTGCCATTACTCCCAATAAAGCCAAATCGTTTATTTTATATTTTGAACAGAATGGAGTAGAGTTGCTACCCAAGTCTAAACAGATATTACTAGACGCTATAGACTCTATTGCCAAGCGTACCCCTTGTATGGTGGATATTATTGGACATACCGATACCACAGGTTCCAATCAAGCCAATATGGTGGTCTCACTCAAAAGAGCCAAGTATATCGCTTCTGTTCTTGAAAAGAGGGGCATACCCCTTGAATCACTTTTGATTAAAGGTTATGGAGAAGAGGATTTATTGGTAGCAACACCTGACAATCAAGCAGAAGTTAGAAATAGAAATGTTGAAATTTTTGTAAAGTAGTTGTCTGATGAGAGTTGTTAAGTATGGCGTTGTAGCTTGTGTCTCTTTGGCTCTTCATTTCTCTTTTTATCACAGTGATATTATTAAAAATATTGACTATGCAATTTATGATGCCATCAGTATATTGGTTGAAAAAATAGAACCTACAGAGGGCGTTTCATACACTGTAATTGTAGATATAGATACCAAAAGTATTCATCAAAGTGGGGAGTGGCCATGGTCCAGAGCAAAACAGGCAGAACTTATAGATAAAATTGATGCCATGAACCCCTCTGCCATTGGAGTTAATATCTTTTTTCCAGAAGCAGATCAAGAGAATCCTTTTACATTAACGAAATCAATTCAGCAAAGCAGAAGTGTTCTCTCTGTCTATTTTCAAGAGAGTTTCTATACGGCTCCTCATTGTCAAGAGCTCTCTTATCGTAATAATATTTTTGTAGATATGGTAACAAAGTATTATGCACCTGCAATTCTTTGTAATCATCAATTAATACAGGAGTATATTATGGATTATGGATTTATTAATGCCAAAGTGGACAGTGATGGTTTTTTTAGGCGAATGCCTCTTTTTATGGGGCATAATCACAATATTTTTCCCTCTTTTGCTTTGGCAATACTTTTAAGTTTGGATAGAGACATAACTATAGAAGGAAGTAACCAATTTACTATTCTTAATCATCAAGTAAAAATGGGTTTAGACAGCAGTGTGCTACTTGATTTTTCGACTGCCAAGCCCAGAACCATATCAGCGATTGATTTACTAGATGGTCGTATTTCCCCCACGGAACTTCAAGGAAAAATAGTTATATTGGGGTCAACCGTTATTGGTCTGAGTCCTACTTATTTGGTGAGTACACATAAAAAATTCTCAAATATTAGACTGCATACCACTTTAATTGACAATATTTTAAATGATGCTCTGCACATACAGCCAGAGCATGATAAAAAGCTTAATATTTTATTCTCTCTGTTTCTGTCGATGGTGGTGCTTTTTTTACTTATTAAACGCTGGTATGTTTCTATGATAATACTTCTATTTGGTACAACTGTTTTAAGTCTTATCTGGTTGGTTTCTTGTTATTTTAATGGTACTTATATCTCTATTGGTTATTTTTGGGCTCCTTTTGGTAGCTATTTTTTTATGATTGCACTGCTTTTTATTGTTATTAATATTCAAGAGAAGCAGAAATTTTATGAAGAGTTAAGGCAGTCTCATAGTTCAACGGTCGAGAGTCTATCTTTGGTTGTTGCCATGCGTGATGATGAGACAGGAGAACATCTTCGTCGAACTAAAAATTATATTAAAATTTTAGCAGAGCATCTGTATCAAAAAGGGCTTTATTCTAAAATTTTGAATGTAGACTATATTGTTTATCTGTATGAGGCAGCTCCTCTACATGATATTGGAAAAATGGGAATATCCGATGAGATTCTTAAAAAACCTGGTCGATATACCCCCCAAGAGTACGAGATTATGAAAGAGCATCCCTTGTTGGCTAAAAATGTGATTGAGAAGGTGATGAAACATTATGATAAAAATATTTTTTTAAATGTTGTGTACAATATTGCCTATTATCATCACGAACGATGGGATGGAAAAGGGTATCCCGTGGGCTTAAAAGAAGATGCCATACCACTCGAAGCCCAACTTATGGCAATAGCTGATGTTTATGATGCACTAATTTCCAAGCGATGTTATAAAGAGGAGTATGCTTATGAAAAAGCAGAATCCATTATTATAGAGGGGAGAGGAGGTGCTTTTAACCCAATAATTGTGGATGCTTTTATCGAGTTAAAAGAGAATTTTCGAGAGATTGCAGAACGCTATAAAGACAACACTTTATAGCGAGGCATAGGTCTCATTGCTATTGACCACTCTTTGACCCCAAAGAAATCTATTTTTATAGAATTTTTTCTTAACGAATGAAGTGATAATAACTTTTTTCTTGGCAGAACTGGCATGAATAAATTTGTCATTTCCAATATAGATGCCCACGTGGTTTACTTTGCCTTTATACTTTTTCTCGGTATCAAAAAATACCAAATCACCTTTGATGAGTTCACTATAATTTACTTTAACGCCCATATTGGCTTGATGACCTGAGTATCGAGGAAGGTTTATCCCTTGTGCTTTAAAGACATACTTGGTAAAACCTGAACAGTCAAAACACTCTGGACCATTGGCTGCCCAAACATATTTTAGACCAATAAGCCCTTTGGCAATTTCGATAAGTTCATCCTCTTTGGTGAGTTCAATCCAGTCGTTATCGACTTCGATGGCTTCTGTAAAGCTACCCTCTACACCTGTAATCTCAAGACCCATATTGTTTTGAATCATTAGAGCCAGTTGTTCAAGATCATCAATATTTTGGTTAATAGGAGAGAAGGCAAACTCTTGGATAGAGTTAGGAGTATTTTGTTGTGGTGTTACATTATTAAAAACATGATTGTTAACAGATTTATTTGTAGAGGTATTATTCTCTTTATCTAGTGTATCTGATATGTTTTTTACTTTTGAAAGTAATGTTTGGCTCTTTTCAATTGACTTTGATGGAGCAATCCTTGATACCTTTTCTTGCATACATCCCGTAAATAGGAGTGGTGTGAAGACCAAAGCAAGAGAAATATTTTTGATTTTTCTCATAATAAAGTTCCCTTAAAAATTGTTAATTGATTAAAAATCTACATAAAAATTGTGTAGAATTTGTGTAAAGATAGGGGGGAACACCCTAAAATAGTGTCATAGAAGTGTCACTATTTTGACACAATTTTGGCTATAATGGGCATTAAAAAGGAGTTTTTATGTTAAAAGTTACAAGTTTATTTTTTGTTTTAATAATATTTATAGGTTGTGGTAATGAGGATGAGATTAGAATTATGGATAGGAATCAAACCAAAGTAGTTCCAGAGGTTTCTGAAAAAGTGGTTTCACAAAAGGCTGAAGAGACACTCTTAAATGAGATGGGCTTTCAGATTATCAATGATAAAATTATTATTGATATGAATAAAAGCAGTCATTTCTTTTCAAATATTGAAAAAAAAATAGAGACTCAAGCGAAAGAGATTCAAAATGAAATAAGCAATTTTGAGATGAATATAACTGATGATTATGTTTATATTGATTTAAATCAAACCAAAAAATTTTTAGAGAATCTTAGTGGTTTTTTTGAAAGTATAATTTTTGATTTAAATACGACTAGCCATTAGTTATTTTAGATAAAATACGCAAAATTTAGAAATTAAGGATTTAAATGCAACAAGTAGATATGAACTCAGCCGAGTTTCAAACTGAACTAGAAAAGACATGGAGTTTTGTCGAGAAGGTAAATAAGAATTTTGGTTTTGTTCAACACCCCCAAGAAGATGTAAATGAGGGGGTTGCCATGGGATTGGCACGAAATAAGTTGATGTATGGTAAACGTTTTTGCCCCTGTTTTATGGTGATTGGAGATACCAAAGAGGAGCAGAAAACAGCCGATAACCGTATCTGCCCATGTAAACCTGCTATAGAAAAAGAGATTCCTGAAGATGGAAAATGCCACTGTGGTATATTTTGTACTCCAGAGTATGCCAAAGCCGAGAAACAGAACTCTAAAACTGAAGAGGTGGTACAGCAACACTCAAGAGGCTTAACCAAAGAAGAATCAATTGTTCTCTTGAAAAAAGAGCAACTGAATGGTGAAGAGCTTGAAGCCTTGATTGAAGCCAAAGAGCTGGGCATGATAGACTTTGCACTTTTAGATGTCAGGGAGCTTATGGAGTTTAAAATGGGGCATATTGTTGGAACAGACAGTTTGGTTCCTACCTCGCAATTCTATGCCAAAATAGAAGAACATAATGATAAAAAAGAGAAAGCTGTAATTGTCTATTGTCATACAGGAAGCCGAAGTTTTCAAGTACAACACGCCATGAAATCATTAGGGTTTAAACAGGTTGGAAATCTTCAGTACGGTATCATTAGTTATAATGGTGAGACAAAAAGAGGGTAAAGCTCAATGCCAATGAATTAAGTTTTTTTTGAACCAAATAGGTCAGGTGTAAACACGCCGATTCCGAAAATGCAGATGGCATATTCGGAACCGATGGCTTCAGCCTCGCTCTCTTTAAATGGGTTTTATACCCCTATTTTTCTAGGGATACCCCATAAAAATAAACATAAAAAATCCAAAAGAATTAATTTTTTTTTAAGCTTTAAGCAACATTGATATAGAATGGTAAAATTAAAACAAGAAAGAAACGAAGTAGAGCCACCTGTGTCTCGAAAACCAACAACTCTACTTCTAACCTAGGCTGATAGAATTTTATCAGCCTATTGGTTAAGTCTGCCTTTAAATGGTGCTGTTTTTTTCTTGTTATCAAGAGATGTTGGTACTGGACTCTTGAAAATTCAAATTTTCAAGGATAAACCATGTCATCAGCTTAAAATCTTCCCAATCAAACCCGAATAATTGTTAAAGATATGCTCTTTCAAAAAAAATACTCTCTCTCGCATACGCAAATGGATTTAATGGCGTATTTTGTTAACCTTGCCTTTTGGACAATAATCGTTGAGGGGTATTATGTGATTGCTACCAAAAAAATCATGTCCGATTTGCCTGAAATGGGTCAAAAAACCATTGAAGCTTCACTTAAACGGCTTAAAGAGATAGGGTTAATAGAACCCATTTGTAACTTTGTGCCAACATGGTTAAAAGAGACCACTTTTTATATTAACAGTTACAATAAGTTGGCATTGGTTACTCCAAAAGGGGAGTATAAACAACTTGTTGACCCCATAGTAATTAACCGTTTTTGGCATTGGCTTTTTGAGCATCAACATAGAGTGGCTGATGTAATAAACTTTGGAAAACCATTAGATTTAAAAGCATTAAAAGAGCGATATTTGGGGGGTGAAAATCATTTTGGCTAAAACAGAATTTATAATTGAAGATTTGGTGGCTGTTGAAGAGGGGGTTAAAATGAAACTAAGGAACAAAATCAACAATAAAGTTGGGTTTGCTATGGATTCTAAAACTAAAAAAGAGACTATTTTTACTTTGGGAGATTGTGAAAGGGTTATTTTGAGGTGTCGATAAGTTACCACATATGGCTAAATGGTATACCATATTGCTCAATAAATAGGAGAGTATAGAGAATACCAATCAGTAAAAAAACAATAATATGGCTTAAAGGCATACTCTCTTTAAAAAAGAGGATGCTCATGCTATAGAGTGTATACCCTAACGACAATACAATAAAAGAAATCATTCCCATAATGGTATTAAAGGTGAGTGGATAGTGAATAAAGTATTCAATAACATGATAAAATTCTGTAAAAGATAATCCATAAAAAATTAAAAGAGTGGTGGCAATGGTCACGACAAAAGGTTTGCTTTTAAGCAGATATTTATGCAAAATATTGATGAAACTTAAAGTTATTATTGGTACACCAAAAAGATAGACAAAGAGGTAAGCATAAAGTACAGAGAGCTTTTCGGTGCTAAAATGGTTGATTATAAAGTCATAGATGTAGATAAACTGCCAATAGAAGAGCCATAGAAAAACTATGCTGTAGAGTAGGGCAGGGATAAATTTTATTATTGATTGAAAAATCATAAGCACTCTTTTTACCATTTTTTTGTGATATTATATTATAAAAATTAGAATTATTGGCAAAAAGAGAAATTTTTTAAACGATTTTTTCCTAGCTTCTTAAAAAATTAGGATTAGATATTACTTCAAATGTTAAGCTTGATTCACGTTTGTTTAGCTCATTTTGTATGGTATCTTTAATCTGTTCACTTCTGCTAATTGGTAGGCTTGAACGATCAACAATAAAGGTATGACTGCACATATTGGCTCCTATCTCTTTAGCTGCAGAGAGAATATGAAACAATGCTCCATCATTTTGTTTATCGTTTTCAGATATAAAACACATGTTACTGTTATAGAGTGCCTCTTTAATATCATCGGTAAAATCAATTGCACGTTTTATTTTTTGTCCTCTTAATATCTGCTTCTCATTTTCAGTATAGAAACCTCTTTTAATATTCTCTATCCGTTTATTATCTTTACAAATATAGATAATTTCATTTCCCATCTCTGCTAACGCTTTGCCACTTAGTAACTCATTGTGATCCATTCCCATTATACTGATTTTCATTGTGATGCCTTTCACTTTTATTTATTGGATTAAGTTGTTAATCTCTTGTATAATTCTATACAATTTAAATAATATATTAACTTAAATATTGAAGTTTGATTTAAGGTTTAAAACTTAACTTAAGCTATAAATCATTCCTAAGCCCCATAAAATAGTGCTTTTGTAAAATAAAGTATTTTTTATTTTCTTGTGTAAAATTATTAGTATTGAAACATAATAAAATATTTAATCAAAAGAAGAGATTATAATATGTTAAAAATTATTTTTGTGGTAAAATACTATTTAACTTATTTAAATATTGAATGATTGGAATGATTGATAATGAGAGAAAAAATAGTGTTTTTATTAATATTTTCTATCCTACTGGTTCTTATAAAATGGTGTTTTTTTCTTTATGAAGAGGAGGCTAAAGTGGACTTTTCTAACGCAAAAACAGGAATAATGTCAGAATTACTTATGGATATAAAATTTGAACCTCACCCCCAAATTACCCAAACCATTGAAGAAGCCCAAGAGGAGTTGACACAGCTCCTTCTTACGCATCCTCTTCTTTTTTTACCCAACAGTGCCTTGTTAAACTATAATAAATCTAAAAATATACCCTTAGATAATAATAAAACAGTGACCTATGCAGAAGAGAACAATACGAAAATATTGGCTGAAGTGGTCTCTATTTTAAAGAGTGTTTCTACGGATATGGCACTGACCATTACGGCACATAGTGAGATAGAGGGTAAAAATAGTTACAATCGTCAACTATCACAAAAAAGAGCCGACTCTGTTTATCAGTATCTACAAGTACAACGCCCTGTAAAATTTATGAATGCCATAGGTTATGGAGAGGAGTTTCCCCTCTCGATAGAAGAGAATAGAACGATTTTGAATAGACGTATAGAGATTGAACTAAAAAGGATAAAGTTATGAGTTTTAATCTACTTCAAACGGTTGATGACCTCTCGCAGAGTCTGATTTCGACACTAAAACGCTTTCCTCTTGCCAGTTTTTCTGCTTTTTTAATGACCATTATTTTAATAAGTCTGATTGAGTTGGATTACCATGACCAAAATAACAGTATGGTTATCTTGGCAAACAAGGTGGCATTTGTATCTTCGTTGGCAATCATTCTGTTTCCTGCTCTGCATCTTTTAAAACGACATTTTTTAATGATGCTTTTTGGATTGGGACTCATTGCAGGGTATTACTTTATTTTACCCATCAATATAGCAGAGGCTCACAGCAGTATCTTTTTTCGGCATACTCTGTTAATTTTAGCACTTTTTCTAATGCTTATTTGGGCTCCTTTTATTAATGTGAAAATTAGCAATAAAAATATTTGGGAGTGGACACAAAATCTTATTTTGGCTCTGTTGGCAACGGTTGTTTTTTCGTTGATACTCTATGCAGGTTTTAGTGGAGCGTTGTATGCCATTGATAAACTTTTTGAGCTTAATATTGAACATCGACGATATGTTCAATTGGGGGTGCTTATTTTTGGGCTTTATGGAGTCAACTTTTTCTTGGCTCAAATTCCTAAATATATTCTGCTTCTTCAAGTAAGAACCTACTCGAATATAGAGACGATTTTTACCAAATATATTTTGAGCTCACTGGCTCTTGGTTATTTTTTGATTCTGTTTAGTTACAATGCCAAAATACTCATTCTAATGGAGTGGCCAAAGGGGATATTGGCGTGGTTATCGTTGCTTTTTGCGATGATTGCTATAAGTACCTATTTTTTCTGGACACCCCTATGGAAGAGCGAGAATATCAAATTTAAACGCTTACTATGGGGTGCTATTCTACTCCAGACCTTTATGTTGGGCATGGCAATATGGATGCGAATAGATGCCTATGGTGTAACCGAAAGTCGTTATTTTATTGCACTCTTTGGGATTTGGCTACTGATTATGTCGCTCTATTTTATTTTGATTAAAGATGCCAGTTATAAATGGTTTTTTGTGACGCTTAGTCTGTTGTTGGTGGGGTCGCAATTTGGAAAATATAGTGCTTCTGAAATTAGCCGTACCCAACAGAGCATACGACTTCAAAAGATGATAACCGAAGCAACACCTCTCTCTGAGGCATTAGAGATAAGAACCAAGTATGAGATTTCTGATGTCATTGTCTATCTTTATGAACACTATGGAACAGAGAGTTTACAGACCATTGCTCCTGAAATTATTAAAGAGTATGAGGCGTTATCTACCGATAGAAACAGCACCACTTATTTTCCAAATTTTGTAACTAAAAAGCTTGGATTTAAATTGATTAACCGATGGGAGTGGCAAGATTATATCAACACCACTCCTCAACAAAATAGAGGTATAGTTTTTAATTCAACCAAAGAGAAAAATACGTTTAAGGTAGAGGGCTATCAATGGATAACCAATTTTTATTATAATAAAAAGAGTAAAATAGAGGCTAAAATAATTAGTAACGAGAGTAATTTAACTCTAAAATTTAAAGATAATAGATTCTATGTGATAGAGCATAACCGTTATCTGGCTGATATTAATTTAAATAAATTTATAGTGTCGGTTAAAAATGAACCTCATGGAAATATTTACTATAGATATAGAGTTATTGATTCTAAAAAGATGGAGTATGATTATAACAATACAAAAGTGAGTGTTAAACTCTTTATTAATAGCTTCATACTTTTAGATGACGGGAATATTACAGATTTTAGTTGTAAGGTGTTGTTAGGAAGAGAAACTCCCCCCTCTATTAAAAATTAGAAGGAGCAGGAGTATTAATAATATTATAAAACTCACTTCGAGTCCGTTGGTCACTTTTAAAGAGTCCTCTTAGTGCAGAACTAACGGTGGTGGAGTTTATCTTCTGTACGCCTCGCATCTCCATACACATGTGTCGTGCATGAACCACAACAGCTACTCCTTTAGGATTGATGGTATCAAGTATGGCATCGGCTATCTGTTCGGTCATCTGCTCTTGTATCTGTAATCTTCTGGCAAAAACATTAACGATTCTTGGAATTTTAGAGAGTCCCACGACTTTTCCATCAGGAATATAGGCAACATGAACTCTGCCGATAATGGGCAACATGTGGTGTTCGCACATAGAGTAGAATTCAATATCTCTTACCACCACCATCTCATCATTTGAACTGGTAAAAAGGGCTTGATTGAGTATCTCTTTTGGGTCTTGATTGTAACCTTCTGTTAAAAATTGTAAAGCTTTAGCCACACGACTGGGGGTTTTTAGGAGTCCTTCTCGTTTTGGGTCTTCTCCTAAAAGCTCTAATACTTTGGTAATGGCTTGTTCAAACTCTTGGTTTTTATTCATAAAATATCCCTCTACATCTGTACTTTTTTGAAAGTTTACCATTTCTTTATAAAAGAGAGAGGCTTTTTTTATACGGTATTAACCACCAAAGGAGTATAATCCAAAAAATTTAACTACTTTATGACACTTTAAGGTTTCATCATGTAGTATGGGGAAAGTTAATTAGGACTAAGTTTGTCCGATTTAAAATTAAAAGGAAAAAAATGAAAGTTTATTTGGACAATAACGCCACTACAATCGTAGATCCACAAGTAAAATCGGTGATGGACCCTTTTTTTGTAGAGAAATATGGTAACCCTAATTCACTCCATGCGTATGCAGGTGAGACACACCCTCACTTAAAAACGGCAATGGAGAAAATCTATGCAGGAATTCATGCTCCCAAAGAGGATTCGGTGGTTATTACTTCATGTGCGACCGAGAGTAATAACTGGGTTCTAAAAAGTATCTATTTTGAGTATATCTTAACGGGTCGAAAAAATCACATTATTATAAGTGAAGTTGAACACCCATCAATTATCGCAACGGCGAAGTTTATAGAATCAATGGGGTGTCGAGTAACGTACTTGCCAATTAACCACGAGGGGCTTATCGAAGCACAGAGTGTTCGTGATAATATTACCTCTAAGACAGCATTGGTTTCTATTATGTGGGCAAATAATGAGACAGGAGCAATTTTTCCTGTAGAAGAGATTGGTCAGATTTGTGAAGATAAGAAGGTTCTTTTTCATACCGATGCCGTTCAAGCCATTGGTAAACTGCCTGTTGATGTTCAGAGTTTTCCTGTAGATTACTTGACCTTTTCTGCTCATAAGTTTCATGGACCAAAAGGGGTTGGTGGACTCTATATTAAAAAAGGTAGAGAGCTTATGCCTCTGCTTCATGGTGGTTCACAGATGGGTGGTTACCGTTCAGGTACACTCAATGTGGCAGGAATTGTGGGCATGGGTAAAGCGATGGAACAAGCAGTTGATTCTTTAGATTATGAGATGGAAGATATTCGAGAAATGCGTGATGCCTTTGAAGATGAACTGCTTAAAATCAAAGATACTTTTGTGGTAACACCACGAGATAAACGAACACCAAACACCACGCTTATTTCTTTTAGAGGAATTGAGGGTGAGTCGATGTTGTGGGATATGAACCGTGCAGGAATTGGAGCGAGTACAGGGTCTGCTTGTGCGAGTGAAGATTTGGAAGCTAACTCGGTAATGGAAGCAATAGGTGCAGATGATGACTTGGCTCACACAGCCATTCGATTCTCATTAAGTAGATATACCACACAAGAAGAGATGGATTATACACTAAAAGTTGTAAACAAAGCAGTTGAGCGACTTAGAGAAATCTCTAGTTCGTATGCGTATGCTCCAGAGGGTCACGAGAGTGGTCTTACAGGACATTAGGCTTTGAAATCGGAGTGTTTACACCCGAAAATATTGAAAAAAATAGTTGTGTAAAATATGAGGCGAGGCTAAAGCCATCGTTTCCAAAATAAAAAACAAAGGAATATAATATGGGAATGGACAGTTTAATAGGTGGTACCATTTGGGATGAGTACAGCCAAAAAGTAACGGATTTAATGAATAACCCACAAAATATGGGTGAGATTACACAAGAAGAAGCAGATGAGATGGGTGCAACCCTTATTGTTGCAGATTTTGGTGCAGAGAGTTGTGGAGATGCCGTTCGTTTATACTGGGCAGTACATCCAAAAAGTGATGTAATTATGCTCTCAAAGTTTAAAAGTTTTGGTTGTGGTACAGCCATTGCGAGTAGTGACACCATGGCAGAACTTTGTAAAGGTAAAACAGTTGATGATGCTGTTAAAATCACCAACATTGATGTTGAAATGGCAATGCGTGACAATCCTGAAACTCCTGCTGTTCCACCACAAAAGATGCACTGTTCGGTAATGGCATATGATGTTATTAAAAAAGCAGCGGCTCTATACAAAGGTGTTGATATGGAGAGCTTTGAGACCGAGTTTATTGTTTGTGAGTGTGCA
The DNA here is from genome assembly GCA_002311915.1 of Sulfurovum sp. UBA1140. Taxonomy (GTDB): domain Bacteria; phylum Campylobacterota; class Campylobacteria; order Campylobacterales; family Sulfurovaceae; genus UBA1140. The sequence continues at coordinate 33,341 of DCAF01000077.1, forward strand.
AGAGTATCGCTTTCAACCCTTAAAGAGGTAATCCGTCTTAATGACCTTACTACCGTTCAGCAGATTACTGACTATACTAAAGCTGGAGCATTCTGTAAGTCATGTATCAGACCTGGTGGACACGAAGCAAAAGAGATTTACTTGGTTGATTTAATAGCAGAGTATGAAAAAGAGAAGATGGCTAAAACAGCTGACAGTTTAGCAGGTGGTGGTGCAGTTGATTTTGCACAGATGAGCGTGGTTCAAAAACTTAAAGCCGTAGATAGAGTAATAGATGATCATATTCGTCAGATGCTAATTATGGATGGTGGTGATATGGAAATTTTAGACATCAAAGATAATGGTGCCAATTTTGATATTTATATCCGTTACTTGGGTGCTTGTAGTGGATGTGCCAGTTCAAGTACAGGAACACTCTTTGCTATTGAAAATATTCTTAAAGAGAAATTGGATGAGAATATTCGGGTTTTACCGATATAAAACTTTGAAAAACTCGGAATCGGAAGGCTTTGCCTCCGTTTTTCGGGCGTAAATTCCAAAAATTAAGATTGCATATTCAAAACCTATGGAGAGTTAAAAGATTCCGTGGATAATATCAAAGATGATGACGATGATAAAAAAGTTGAGGTAAAGAGTGAAGTAGCAAAAGCTAAAGTTACAACTTCAGAAGATGTTACTACCAAGTAGCATAATCCTCATTATAAGTAAAACTACAGCTAGAACTAACTCTAGCTGAATTTCTTTTTTTCAAAGAAGATATTTAGAGTAAACTCTCCATTTTCAAATCAATTTTACAAGTAATTTTCACTTTTTCCCCTTATCGTGCTATAATCAAAAAAAGGCAGTTTATCTTGTCAATTACCTCTCCCAATCCTTGACGGATAGGGAGGAGGGTTGATTGACAAGATTAAGTAGAGACAAGGCATGCCTTGTC
>DCAF01000027.1 GCA_002311915.1 Sulfurovum sp. UBA1140
CGTTGTATCTAAATAAGAGGGGTCGAGTCACAAATGTAAAGTAATTTGTGACTCTTTTATTTTATAACCCTAAAATCTCATTCAATCCATCAATAACTTTAATAATCTCACTATTTGTTACTTCAGCAATTTTATTACCTATGCGATTAGTAGAGAGTGTGCGTATTTGAGAAATTTTTACCCAAGACTCTTTTGGTAAATTTTTAGAATCTAATTTTAGAGTCAATGGAAATTCTGCTTTTTGCTTTTGGCTAGTGAGTGCTACGGCTATAACTGTTCCTGAATATTTATTGAATGTATTATCACTAAGAATTAAAACAGGTCTTAGACCTCGTTGTTCACGACCAACTGTGGGATTTGGCTCTGCCCATCTTACTTCTCCCCTTAATATTTGTCCCATTCTCTAAAATCCTCCTCTATCCCTATATCTGCAAACCCTCTCTCATCTTTCATTACCAATTTTTGACACTCTAATTCAAGTCTAGTCTTTTGAATACGAGATAGTTTCTCTTTTAAAGCAGAATTAATTGCTTGACTTCTATTATTAAAAGTCTTATTTTGAACTAAACTATCTAACAATTCAAGTAACACTTGGTCTATGGTTATTGCTATTTTTGCTCTTGTCATTATAAACTCCTTATGATTATATAGTATGATTATACATCATACTTTTAAATAAGTCAATAGATAAGAGGGGTCGAGTCACAAATATAAAATCATTTTCCTTTTCCTTGATTAAACCCAATTATCCAATCTTAACCCATCAACTCTCTCAAACTAGGGTGTCGAAATATAGTAATTTTACCTATATTTTGATTCCCAGTTTTTGGATAAAAATTTCAATTTTGAATTCCGTAGGGGTGTCCCCTTGTGGGTACCCTAAACTTGGAATAAAGAGTTAGTTTAATCTACTTCACCTTCTTTGGCACAATAATCACCAATAGACCATTTTTATAACTTTTTGTTAACTTCGTTGCATCTGAATCATAGGGAATGGGCAACATCTCTTCACTTTCGCTTGTAACACTTGATTCTGCCATGCCGTTGGGCATACGGTTTTGACTCTCTTTATTGGTTATGGTAATAATTTTAACCATCTCTCCTTCAACACTAACTTTGACTTTGGTATGCTGGGCATCGTCAATAACTTTTTCTAAATAGTAACGATTATCTTGCTCTTCAAAATTTAAGAAGGGGGTGGTGTCGATGACATGTTCAGTGGTTTCGACCAACATGGGTTGTGCTTTTTGATTGTGCTGTTGCATACCTCTCTCCATGGCATTATCCATGCGTTGCATCTCTGCTGCTGACTCATACATATTCTGAAGATTAATATCAGCTGTTAAGGAGGTACTGCTTAGAAGTAGGGCGATGGCAAGGGTGGTGATTGATTTCATTATTTTATCCTCTTTTATTTGGAATTATACTCTAAAATATGGGCTTTGGTAAAACTTTTTAACCCTTTTTGTAGACTCCACCATTGGGGAAAGGCTTTATCATAAAAGGGTTGGGTAACTGTTTTAAATGCCTCTTGCTCTTGATAAAGGTTTACACACCAATCAAAGGGTATGTTTCGATGCTTTAGGGCTTCGATACTTAAGAGTGTGTCGTTAATACAGCCCAGTTTAGAAGGGGTCACTAACAGAGTTTTGGCATTTAACTCTTGGGCTAAGTCTATCATGGTGTACGTTTGGGTAATGGGTACCATCAGACCTCCTGCTCCTTCTATAATAAGAAGGTCACATAGCTCTTTTAGCGCTTCTATTTTCTCTTTTATCTTCTCTATTTTAATGATTTTTTGAATATCGGCAGAAAATGGAGAGGCAGGAAGAGTAAAAGTATAGGCTGTAATATCTTTGGGTTTTAAATCTTTGAATTTTGGATTATACTCTTGGACTTTTGTTAGTAGTTTTGTGGCATCAAGTGGTTGATTAATAACACCTGTTTCGATGGGTTTACAGACACCCACACGGATATTTTGCTTTGAAAATAACTCTATAAGTTGTAAAGTTGTGTAGGTTTTGCCAATATCAGTATTGGTTGCTGTAACAAAAAGTAATTTCACGATTAAACCCTCTTTTTTTATTAAGATTGTAACATAAAATAAGATATACTCCTTGTATATTATTTTAAGAGGATAGATTATTGCCAAAGATTGAAGAGGAGATAGAGTCATCATTAGCCCTATCTGAACCGACAAAATATAAAGTGCTGTTACACAATGATGACTACACCACAATGGACTTTGTGGTAGAGGTTTTGATGGGTATTTTTCATAAAAATATTGCCCAGTCAGAGCAGATTATGCTTGGAATTCATCAATCAGGTAAGGCAGTCTGTGGTATTTATAGCTACGAGATAGCCCAAACTAAAGTTTATCAAGTAAAGCAACTGGCGAAAGGGAGTGGTTTTCCACTACTGGCAACGCTTGAAGAGGAGTAGGGATAAAAACCCTACTCAATCAATAAAGGAATAGAAAATAATGATAAGTATAGAACTTAATAATGTATTTAGAGAGTCTGTCAAGTATGCTAAAGCAAATCGTCATGAGTATCTTACCTTGGAACATATCTTTTTATCTATTTTAAAAAGTGAAGAGGGTGCAGGACTGCTTTCAATGGTTGCAGGGGATGTTGGTTATATGATAGAGTTGGTCGAGGCCTATATTGTAGCCAATACCCCTGTGTTAGAACAGCTCAATGAACAAGGTGAGAGTGATAATCCGTATGAGACGGTTACCCTTTCACAAGTGATGAACGATATGATGATGCACATTAACAGTTCAGGGCGAGATGAAGCAAAAATTGGTGACATGGTTGCCTCTATTTTTACCCAAGATAAGAGTTATGCCTATGCTGTTATGCAAGCCGAGGGTATTGACAGAGTAGATATTTTAGAAGCCATTTCACACAGTAATATAGATGAGAGTATAGAAGATGAAGAGGAGGAGAACCCAAACCTTTCTGCCTATACACTTGAACTGGTATCGGTTGCTAAAAGTGGTAAGATAGACCCTGTGGTCGGGCGTATTTCAGAGATAGATCGAGTGATGCAGACGCTCTGCCGACGTAAAAAAAATAATCCACTATTGGTGGGTGAACCAGGGGTTGGAAAGACAGCCATTGCTGAAGGGTTGGCTCTGAAAATTGCCGAAGAGAATGTGCCTGATATATTAAAAGATAGCAAGATATTCTCTTTGGATTTGGGTGCAATGATTTCAGGAACCAAATATCGTGGTGATTTTGAGAAACGACTCAAAGGGGTACTTAGTGAACTAGAGCGTGAGTATAAAGCAATTTTGTTTATTGATGAAATTCATACCCTTGTAGGAGCAGGAGCAACCAGTGGGGGGAGCATGGATGCTGCGAATCTGCTTAAACCTGCTTTGGCACGGGGTGAACTGAAATGTATTGGTGCAACGACTTACGCCGAGTATCGTAATCATTTGGATAAAGATAAAGCCCTCTCTCGAAGGTTCTCTAAAATAGACATTGAAGAGCCAAGTGTGAGTGATACGATGATGATACTTCAAGGGATTAAACATAAATATGAAGAGTATCATCAGATAAATTTTTCAGATGGTGCATTACAATCAGCAGTTGATTTGAGTGTGAAATATCTTCATGATAGATTTTTACCCGATAAAGCGATGGATATTATTGATGAGGTGGGTGCACATTTTATGCTTAGAGATAAGAAGAATATCACCATTACCAGTTCAGATATAGAACAGAGTGTGGCACGGATGTTAAAGCTTCCTTCAACGGTGGTTTCCACCGATGATACCTCTAAATTGCAACACTTAGCTAATGATATTAAATTAAAAATTATTGGTCAAGAGGGTGCGATTGATACGGTGGTTCAATCAATTAAACGCTCTTGCGCAGGACTAAATCAAGAGAATCAACCCATTGGCTCTTTTCTGTTTGTGGGTCCTACAGGGGTAGGGAAAACAGCACTTAGTTCGCAATTGGCACAGAGTATGGACATCCACTTTGAGCGACTAGACATGAGTGAATATATGGAAAAACACGCTCTAAGTCGTTTGATTGGAGCCCCTCCTGGTTATGTGGGGTATGAACAGGGTGGATTGCTCACCGAGATGATTAAAAAGAATCCACATACCGTATTATTACTTGATGAGATAGAGAAAGCGCATCCTGATATTATGAATATTCTGCTTCAGGTGATGGATGGAGCAAAGTTAACTGATAACAATGGAGTGGTGAGTGATTTTAAAAATGTTATTTTGATTATGACCTCAAACTTGGGAACAAAAGAGGCAAATGTGATGGGCTTTCATAAAGATGAAAGTTCTAAAACAGACAAAGCTCTTAAAGAGTTCTTCTCGCCAGAGTTTAGAAATCGGTTGAGTTCTATTGTTGAGTTTAACCACTTAAGCCTTGAAGTGATTGTTGAGATTGTAGGTACCGAGATGCAAAAACTCAACAACCAAATGGCGAGTAAAAATATTACCATTGAGTTAACCCCAAAAGCCAAAGAGTATATTGCCAACAAAGGGTACAGTGACCTTTATGGTGCCAGACAGATAGCCCGTGTCATTGATGAGCATATTAAAGAGGAACTTACCGATGAAATTCTGTTTGGTGAGCTTAAAAATGGTGGTAGAGTCAAAGTTGATTACGAAGAGGAGAAGTTAACCTTTGTCTTCAATATATGATGATGACTATTTTATTACCAAAATAGGTAGGTCTCATGTTTTTCCCAATGCACGTGAGGGGAGCGATGAGGGACTACTTGCCTATGGTGGTGATTTAAATCCTAATCGACTCTTAACTGCCTATAGAAAAGGGATTTTTCCTTGGTTTAATGAAGGAGACCCTGTACTTTGGTGGTCTCCTAATCCACGATTGGTACTCTATCCTAGTGAGTTTAAAGAGAGTAAATCACTTAGACGGGTGATTAAAAATAGGGGCTATGAGGTTCGGTTTGATAGCAATTTTGAAGCTGTTATTGATTATTGTGGCAGAGTCCCCCGTGAGGGACAAGAGGGAACATGGTTAATTCCCGAGATGAAAGAGGCGTATATTGAGCTTTATAAGATGGGTTTTGCACACTCTATTGAGACCTATTTTGAAGGAGAACTGGTGGGGGGATTTTATGGAATATCCATGGGAAAAGCCTTCTTTGGTGAGTCGATGTTTGCACTGATGCCCGATGCCTCTAAAGTAGCCCTAAGAACATTAAGTCATATTTTTGTTGAAAAGTGTTATGATTTTATTGATTGTCAAATTGAAACACCCCACCTAGTAAGTTTGGGTGCTAGATTGATAAGTCGTGATGAGTTTTTAGATCAACTGGATGAGGCATTAACCAAGCCTAGTAATTTAGGTTCTTGGTCAGAGTGGAATAGATAAATTAAATATTAAATATATATATAGGGGTAAGTTATGGTAAATAGAGAGATAGGTTTTTCATTGTGGTTAGATTTTATAGAAAGAGATTACCTAAAAAATGAGTTTAAAAAACTAATAGACGCAGGAACAGTTAATGGAGCAACCTCTAATCCTGCTATTTTTGCTTTGGCGATTACCACTTCATCAGCGTATAAAGAGCAGTTAGCTTTGTTAAAAGGAAAGAGTGGCAAAGCCAAGTATGAAGCTTTGGCTATCGAAGATATACGTACTGCTGGACAGATGCTTCGACCACTATACGATGATAATAACGATGGTTTTATTTCGATAGAGGTTGACCCATTTTTATGTAACGATACTCAAGGAACCATTGAAGAGGGTCGGCGACTTTTTTATGCCATTGGTGAACCCAATGTGATGGTTAAAGTTCCTGCGACACAAGCAGGATATGAGGCGATGAGTACCCTGATGGCAGAGGGTATTTCGGTGAATGCCACCCTTGTTTTTTCTCCTAAACAGGCAAAGCAGTGTTTTAAAGCGATGGAGAGAGGGATTGAAGCCTCTATTGAGGCTGGTTTGGGTCGAGTAGAAGGGGTTATTTCGGTATTTGTAAGTCGTTTTGATAGAGCCTTAGATGCTGAATTAGAGCAGTGTGGTATTAACCCTGCTAAAACAGGTATTTATAATGCTGGAAAAATCTATAATATGGTTGAATCGGGAAATGTACCCAATATTAGAGTTCTGTTTGCCAGTACAGGAGTAAAAGGGGATACCCTTCCTGCCAACTACTATATTGCAGGTCTTATGGCTGAACACTCGGTGAATACAGCACCTTTAGCAACGATTGAAGCCCATTTAAAAACAGAAGATAGAGGGGTAGTTTTACCAATAGAAGATACCATTTTAAATGGATATTTTATGAACCTTGAAGACAATGGATTTGATATGGATGCCATTTATAAACAGTTGCTTGATAATGGATTAAGTGCTTTTGAAGATGCTTTTAAAGCAATGTTGGAGAGTTTGGAAGATTAATATTTATTTAATTAATATACTTTTGATATAATTTAATAAAAAATTAATAAAGTATATTTATGATGGAAAAAAAACTACAATTTTATCTCAAAAATTTAATTCATAATGGTGGAAGTGACCTTCATTTAAAATCTGGTTCGGTGATTCGTCTTCGGGTTAATGGTGATTTGTTAAAACTGGGTGACCGCGAGATTAGTAATGAAGAGCTTGATGGCATTGCTCAAGAAATTTTGAGTGAGAAACAGTACAACGAATTGGTAACCAACAAAGAGTTGGACTGTACCTATGTATTGGACGAAGATAACCGTTTCCGTGTAAACTTTTTCTATCAGCTTGATGGATTAAGTGCTGTCATGCGAATTATTCCTGTTAAAATTTTAACCATTAAAGAGCTATCTCTTCCTCCTGTTATCGCTGATTTAGCAGACATGCACCGTGGCTTGATTTTGGTCACAGGGGTTACAGGTTCTGGTAAATCAACCACCCTTGCTGCCATGATAGATCACATCAATCGAACACGAAAAAAGCATATAATTACCGTTGAAGACCCCGTGGAGTTTGTACATCCCGATAGAGAGTGTCTGATTTCTCAACGGGGTATTGGTCAAGATTCTCACTCATTTTCTAATGCCCTAAGAGCCTCTTTACGAGAAGACCCTGATGTTATTTTAGTGGGAGAGATGCGTGACCTTGAGACCATCGAGATTGCACTTCACGCCGCCAATACAGGCCACTTGGTCTTTTCGACACTGCATACACTTGATGCAAAAGAGACGATTAATAGGGTTATTGGTATGTTCCCCCAAGAGGAGCAGAACCGTATTAGAATGACACTCGCTTCGGTATTAGAAGGGGTGGTTTCGCAACGATTGGTTAAGACGATTGATGGGGGTAGGGCTGCTGCCATTGAGATTATGAAACGAACGGCTAGAATAGCTGACTTGATAGGTGAAAATCGAGATCATGAGCTGTTAGATACGATTGAAGAGGGGAAAGAGATTTATGGTTCTCAATCTTTCGATCAGGCTCTCTTAGACCTATTTAATGATGGGAAGATAACCCAAGAGGTGGTGTTAGAGCATTCGACCAATCCTTCGGATATGAAACTTAAACTGCAAGGTATTGGAGGAGGCGTTGGAGATGACAAGGGTTCAAATGGGGAAGCTGTGGATATTTTTGATTTGAAAATAGAGGAAGAAGAGGAGTAGAAGAGCTATTTTTAACAAAAAAAAACGTTTTATCATTTACTTTAAATAAACTTTATAATATAATTAAACAGTTAATGTTTCAAAATATAGTAAAGGAAGAGTTAAATGATAGAATTAATCATAACAATCGGACTCTATTTGGCAATGGCTCTGTTGATTGGTGTATCAATAGGTTGGTTTTTTTCAAAAATACTCGGTCACAAGAAGAATCAATTGGAGATAAAAGTATTGGACAGTACCATTAACGAGCAAGATAGAATGATAGAACGGTTGAGCAGTCATCAGCAAAATCAACAACAGGAGATTGAACGATTAATAAATGAGGGACTTGTTTGTCGTCATGAATCTTTAAAAAAATCAAATACCCTAAGAAAAAAATCAGATGAACTCTATAAAGCTAAAGATAAATTGGCACAGGTCAACAAGATAGAGAAAGAGCGATTAAAGTTAGCCAAAGAGTTGGCTCTGTTGCATGTTACGATTAATGAGAAAGATATTGAATTAAGAGAGCTTGAATCGGTGTTTTTAAAAGATGAAATACCCGTAAAAAAGCATGAAGTAGAAGAGAGAGATTTAAAAGTAGAACATTTAGAGGTTGAAGTCAAGCGATTAGAAAAAGTTTTGAATAAAAAAGAGAGTGAGACTAGACACTTTAATGAAAATGAATTAACCAAAACTCCTATTGATGAGGATTGTTTAATGGTCTCTAAAGATCAGTTTAAAGAGATTGAGAAGCGTCTGATTGAGTATAAATCAAGAGCTGATAAGTTAGAGAGTAGGAACAGCGAATTGTCCCAAGTGATTAAGAGAACAAGTGATTCAAGAGCTTCAAAAATTTTAGATAAGGTGAACGCTTCGATGTTGGGTCTAAAAGAGGTAGCGATTCCAAAATTTTTTAAAAGTCGTGATGGTCAAATGGCTCAAACTTAAAGAGCTTTAGATATAATTCGCGTCTAAAATTTAATAATTAAGGATAGAAATGTTAGAAGGTATTACTAGAGAGAGTATTGGATCTGCTTCTGCTAAGAAGCTTAGAAGAGATGGTTATCTAACAGCTAACATCTATGCAAATGGTGTAGAGAATATTCAAGTAGCGTTTAAAAGAGGTGATTTTGTTAAAGCAGTAAGAGCTAAAGATGGTTTAACACTTGCTTTAACTGTTAACGATACAGAGTTAAAAGTAGTGATTCAAGAGTATCAACTACACCCAGTAAATGGTGATGTTAAACATGTTGATTTAAGAGTTGCTGTACCTGGTCAAGTAACAAATTATCTTATTCCTGTTAAAACAGAGGGTATTCCAAAAGGTCTTAAAAATAAAGGTGTTTTGATGATTTTCAAAAAGAGATTAAAAGTTAGAGGTGCGATTGAAGATATGCCAAATAACTTTACCTTTAATGTTGAGCCTCTTGATAGAGAAGAGTCAATCTTAATTAGAGACATTGATGCTCCAGCAAACTGTAGATTGATGGACAGAACTGATGTTGCTATCTGTGGTGTAATGAAAGCAAAATAGTAATTATGTTGCTTATCGTAGGCTTAGGTAACCCTGGAACGGGTTACGAACAGACACGACACAATATCGGTTTTAGAGTCATTGACGCACTTGTCTCTGACTTTGGAGCTAGAGAAATCTCTAAATCTTCTTTTCACGGACAACTTTTTAAATCAAATGACATTTTATTGTTAAAACCGATGACTTTTATGAATCTTTCAGGAAAGAGTCTACAAGCAGTTAAAAACTTTTATAAGGTTGAACTGAGTGATATTGTTGTGATTCACGATGATATTGATTTGCCTTTCTCTGCATTGCGTTTTAAAAATGGTGGTGGGCATGGTGGACATAACGGTTTGCGTTCAATTGACCCCATGATTGGAAAAGAGTATCATCGTGTACGCATGGGTGTGGGAAAACCAGAGCATAAGGGGCAGGTGGCTGATTATGTACTGAGTAACTTCTCTACAGACGAACAGAAGGTACTTGATAAATGGATAGAGCATACGGCATATGCCATAAAAGAGTTGCAGACAAAAACACTTGACGAGGTAAAATCAAGATACTCTCTAAAATCATTTAAAGGGTAGGCTATGCTGTTTAGGTATATTATGTTTCACTATGTGAAAAATATGCTTATTATCTTAATTGCTTTAACGGGGCTGTTTGCAGGGCTTGATTTCTTGATGAATGGTGCATCACTTCCCTCTTTTAATATTCGGGTACTCTATATTTTTAATAAATGGCAAGAGTCACTAAATCTTCTTTACCCTTTGGCGATTATATTTGGGGGTATTTGGACAAAAATTGCATTTATTAAAAAGAACACCATTGGGGCATTGTATGCATTGGGTGTCTCACGGGTAGAGTTGTTTCAACCTTTTCTATTTGTCTCTTTTCTTACTTATTTACTCTTTATGGGGCTTAATTTTACCTCGTTTGCCACGGCTCAAGATACGGCACGAGCTTTAAAAAAGAATGAGTATAACATTAAAAAAACTGAAGATCTATTTTTTAAATACAATAATAATTTTGTCTATATTGAAACTTTAATCCCTAATGAGAGACGGTTAGAGAACTTGACCCTTTTTAAGCTTAATAATGGAAAAGTTTATGAAGTTCAGACAGCAAGTGAAGCTGTTTATAAAAACTCAGAGTGGTTGGCAAAAGATGTTATCCGAAAGATAAAGGTAATGGATGCCAAAGGAGATCAAAAACTCAAAATTGAGTATTTAGAGATTCTGCATACTCTAAAAGGTTATCACCCCAAAATATTAAATTCGATTTATGAAAAGAAACAGTTAACACTTTATGATAGTCTGATTGCCAAACAACTCTTAGCCACACAGGGGGTAGGAACTTATAAAGTTCGTGCAGATATTTATGGTAAAACTATAATGCCTCTTTTCTCGATTGCTCTATTAATGATACTGCTGTTTCGGTTTCCTTTTCATGCACGATACATGAATGTGGGGGCAACTACATTTAAAGCACTCGGGGGTACTCTTTTTATATGGGGAATGCTCTTTGCACTCCATCAAATGGGTGCTAACGGGGTGTTGGCTCCTGAGTTGGCTACTATTTTACCTGTTGTATTGCTTTGGATTTATGCCATTTATACGTTGAGTAAAGTAAAGGGACGAATATAAAGAGAGAAAGAGGAGTAAGTATGATAAAAAAAGTAGCAATAACAGGTGGAACACATGGTAATGAACTCACAGGGGTTTATCTTGTTAAAAAGTGGCAAAAGAGTCCAACACGTATAAAGCGTAGCAGTTTTGAAACCATAACACAACTGATGAACCAACAAGCCATAAAAGAGGTACGGCGTTATATTGACCACGATTTAAATAGGTCTTTTGGATTAACTGATTTGGCTGATAAAACGCTAAATAGTCATGAAGCAAAGTTGGCAAAAGAGTTGGATGGATTGCTTGGTAAAAAAGGGAGTAAGAGACCCAATGTAGATTTTATTGTTGATTTGCATACGACCACGGCGAATATGGGGCTTTCTATTGTGGTAAGCAATAAGAGTATCATAACATGGAGGGCAATAGCCTATCTTTGTAAAATGGAGCCTGAACTAAGGGTCTATAGATGGCAAGGAGATATAGAGAATGCCTTTGTAGACTCTATTGCCCCTCATGGGTTTGCCATAGAGGTTGGAGCAGTTCCTCAGGGGGTATTAAGGGCTGACTTATTTCTAAAAACAGAGATGTTAATTTATCATCTTTTAGACTATATTGAAAAAGAGAACAGTGGTGATAAATTAGAATTACCCACTGAATTAGAAATCTATGACCATGAAGTGTTGGTAGATTATCCTCGTGATGCTAATGGAGATATTATGGCGATGGTACATCAGAAAAGACAAGATAGGGATTTTATGCTTATAAATCAGGGAGACCCTCTGTTCTTTACCCTTGAAAATAAGACGATAACCTATGAGGGAGAACCACGATATACACTTTTTGTGAATGAGTCAGCTTACTATGAAAAAGGGTTTGCCATGACATTGGCTATTAAAAAAAGGGTTTTGATAAAAGATTAAATTAAAGAGACAACACAACCAAATCTGTTCTTTACTTCTATTGGTGTAGTATTTCATAAAATTTTACTCTTAGGAATATCATGAAAAAAGTAGAACTGTTGGCACCAGCAGGAAATTTAGAAAAACTTAAAATTGCATTGTGCTATGGGGCAGATGCTGTTTATGGGGGAACAAGTACCTTTTCGTTGCGTATTCGTTCGGGTAAAGAGTTTGATATGGACTCGTATGCACAAGGGATTGAGTATGCTCATGCACGGGGGAAAAAAGTTTATACCACCATTAATAGTTTTCCTTTTAATTCTCAGATAAAGCTTTATGAAAATCATATTGCCAAGATGGCAGAGTTAAAGCCCGATGCCTTGATTGTTGCCAGTCCTGGTGTGGTTCAGATGGCACAAAGGGTTGCTCCACAGATTCCTATTCATCTTTCGACCCAAGCCAATGTTATGAATGTTTTAGATGCACAGGTCTATTATGACATGGGTGTAGAGCGTATTATTGTGGCACGTGAGATTTCGTTAAAAGATTGTGAAGCGATTAAACGGGTTATTCCTGATTTGGAACTTGAAATTTTTGTGCATGGGTCTATGTGTTTTGCTTACAGTGGGCGTTGCTTGGTCTCGGCACTTCAGACAGGACGAGTACCTAACCGTGGAAGTTGTGCCAATGATTGTCGTTTTCCGTATGAAGTTTATGCTCATAATCCTGAAACCAATACCACTTTTAGACTCGACGAAGAGCCTGGTATTGGTACCTACATTATGAATGCTAAAGATATGAACATGGCTTCTCATGTAGATGAAATTTTAAGTTCTGGGGTGATTGATTCACTAAAAATAGAGGGGCGTACCAAATCTCCTTATTATGCAGGGGTGGTCACCAAAGCCTATCGTCATGCGATTGATGACCATTATGCAGGTGATTTTGATGAGCAACGCTATCAAAAAGAGCTACATACCACACAAAATAGAGGTTTCTCTGATGCCTATTTGGTCTCGAAACCTTTTGAGCGAAACAATACCCAATCTCATAATTTTACGATTCAAGATGGTACGCATCAGGTAATGGCACTGGTGAGTGAAGATGGTTTAACATGGAAATGTAAAGATAAAACTTGTGTGGGGGATAGGGTAGAGATTGTTTTGCCTGTGGGAATGAGTTTGGAACCTATGGAGTCTGACGAGGGAAAAATCGAAGAGATAGAGAATGCTTTTTGGTTAACATTAAAAAAGATAGTCTCTACCAAAGGAAAAGAGTTCCAGTGTATTCATAGTGGTGACCTTAACGATATTATTTTGCCTGTTAAATTGCCAAGTTATACCATTTTAAGACGAGGAATTGCAGAGGCTAAGGCTAAAAAGGGACTAATCTAGTCCTATTTTAAATCTATAGCTTTTAATGAACTCTATGCTAAAATCTATATAAATTAAAAATTAGGAAATATATAATGAAAAAAATAGTTATGATTTTTATCCTTTTTGGGATATTTATATTTAGTGGTTGTGGTTCTGATGTTGCTGATGATAATTTGGGAGTTTTAGATGATGATAAGCCAAAAATTACACTTTATGGAGAGACCAATATTCAGATAAACTTGGGTGTGAATACAATTCTTGAAGATGATAGATTTGTTGCCGAAGATAGAGTGGATGGTGATTTGTCAAACAGTGTTATACGAACGCATAATATTGATTTTACCAAAGCAGGGGAGTATCAAGTCACCTACTTTGTAGAAGATAGTGATGGGTATAGCGATACTGCAATTAGAACAGTGACCATTGTGGGTGGTAATTACGACTCATACAATGGTGGGCAACAAAATATTGGCTCTGTTCCTCAAATTACATTTAGTGATGGAAATAACGATACGTTATATCTGACATTAGGAGAGCAATACAACGCTTTTACCTATAGGGCTACCGATTTTGAAGATGGAGATTTAACCAATGCAGTAAGGGTAGAGGGTGCAGATTTTGATGTGAATAGAGAAGGTACTTACACGGTTACCTATAGCGTGGTAGACTCTAATGAAAATTTTGTAGAAAAGATACGAACGGTTATTGTACGGAGTTTTAATCTTGGAAATCAAGTTGATTACACCACCACCAGCGATATAGATAGCTTTAAAATATGGTATCGTGATGTGTGTGGAAAGAGCTTTAACTCATCACTATATAATGCAACTTATGGCTCTTATAATGGTACAATATCTTGTTCATATCAAGGTCTTTATACTATAGATTTAACTGCATTAAGTATATTCTCAACCATTAAAAGTCTTGACTTAAGCCACAACAATTTAACAGATATTGACTTTAACCAACTTGACCTAAGTGTTAACAATGTAAAAATACTCGAAGATTTAGACCTTAGCAATAATAATTTTAGCTATATAGACTTTACACCTTTATATAATTTAAAAAATATCAACAATCTATGGATACAGGGCAACAGTTTAGATTATAGTACAGAAGCCAAAAGAGAGGCACTCTATAGAATCTTTAACAATAAAAGCTTGACAATCTTTTTTTAGATAACTTGTACAAAATTATTTTTATTAAACAAAAAGAGATACAAAAATCTCTTTTTGTTACAAAAAATCCATCTCTATAATCTCATAAAACAAAAAGCTTTTTTTACTCCAAACTGTTGTATCGTCAACTTGTTTTATCTCTATAAAAAATGACTCCTCCTCTTTTGTTCTATCCTCTTTAAAATTTACAAACTCTAAAATTGTTACCTGTCAAGTCTCACCACGTTGTTCCAGTTTAGCCATAGCATAAGCTCGAAAGAAGACATTAGGCGATATCTTAAAT
>DCAF01000014.1:0-10789 GCA_002311915.1 Sulfurovum sp. UBA1140
GTCGAAGTAGTGGTCTTTTGCCATTTTTTATCCTTTTTTATATTTAAATATTTAATGTAATTTAAGTTGTGAAACCAATTCATCTAACCCTAAATCAACCTTAACCATTGGTAAAAATGCTGGTTGCTCTTCGAGTTTGATTTTAATAAAGTCCACATCTTTACCACCCAATGATTCTCTTATTTTGGCTTTAACGTGATAGAGTGATGATATTTCATCGACCAAGATATTTCGAATTTCAGGAACATTGGCAATAAAAATTTTACCCTCGGTGAAAGGCAGTATCTGCTCTTTTTTCAAACCTCGATTGTCAGCTACTGCCTGAACAAAGTTATCATAAGTGGGTTTTAGAAGATTGGCAATCATGTACTCTTTGTTCTCATCGTCTATTTTTGCCAACATTGAGATGGGTTTTTTAAACTTACCTGCTGCTAAGTAATCCTCTTCGACTCCTACTTTTTTTGCCAATTCACCAAAGTTATAGTGGGGCATAATTACCCCAATCGAACCAACAATCGCATTTTTATTGGCAATAAGTGGTTTAATTGCCGAAGCAATATAATATCCACCACTCGCTGCGATAGATTCTACGTACATGGTCACATTCATATCTTTTTGATAGGCTTTAAGATACTCTGAAAGCTCTTCACTTGCTGTTGGGGATCCCCCTGGAGAACTCATAATAAAAAGCAGAGACTTGTATGATTTCTCTTTTTTTACTGCGTCCATTTTCTCCATAACTTTGGTGGTGAACTCTTCGGTCACGGGTTTGTTAAATCGAATGACGGCCACCTTGTTTTTAGCCGTACTGACATCATCAAAGATGCCCATTTTTCCAAAATACATACCAATAAAAAGTATCTCGGCAA
Source organism: Sulfurovum sp. UBA1140 (assembly GCA_002311915.1). Classification (GTDB taxonomy): domain Bacteria; phylum Campylobacterota; class Campylobacteria; order Campylobacterales; family Sulfurovaceae; genus UBA1140. Next base: position 870 of record DCAF01000014.1, read on the forward strand.
TCAATATCACACCAACAATCCATGCTTTTAAGTTACTAATAAATATCTGTTTTTTTAACGCTTTAATCTCATAATCTTTAACTTCTTCCAATAAAAATCCTTTTAATCTTAAATTATTCCGAATTATACACTAGAGTTTGCTAAAATAGCACCACTATTGGTTCAATCGAAAAACTAATCATTAAATTTTAATACTAAAGAAGAAAACAGTTGAAAAATATCTCTATTTTTGGAACAAGCAGTGATGCAGGTAAATCGACCATCACCTTTGTTATTGCCAAAATACTACAAGACTTGGGTTACCGTGTTGCCCCATTTAAAGCACAAAATGTCTCGAACAACGCCATGGTTGCCGATGACAACAGTGAAATTGCTGTTGCTCAATATTTTCAAGCCGAGGTGCTGAGTGTACCAACGTCATACCATATAAACCCTATTCTGCTTAAATCGGGTAGAAAAAGTTCTGCTTCATTAATTGTTAATGGAAAAGTGGTTCAAGATAAAGATGTACGGGAGTATTATCGCGACCTAGACGAGCTAAAACCTGCCGTTAAAGAGGCATTTGAATATCTAAACAGTCAATATGATTGCGTGGTAGCCGAGGGTGCTGGTAGTCCTGTGGAACTAAACCTTATGAGTAAAGACCTCTCTAATAGTTATATAGCTACCCAGTTTAATACAAAAATCATACTGGTAGCCGACATTGAAAAGGGGGGAGTTTTTGCTTCGATATGGGGGGTATATAACCTCTTACCCAAACAGTTACGTAACAATGTTATTGGGGTCATTGTTAATAAGTTTCGAGGCGACTTAACGCTCTTTGATGAGGGGATTCGTATAATAGAAGAGGAGTTTAAAATTCCTGTTTTAGGAGTGCTACCATATCTGCCTTTTAATTTAGGATTTGAAGACTCTCAGAGCCTTATGAACTATCAACAAAAAAACAGACCCAATGCCAAACGTATTGGAGTTATTGCCTACCCCACCATGAGCAACTATAACGATTTTGAACCCTTGATTGCCGATGAGCATATCGCTTTAGAGTTTATACGGAGTAATGTTACATTAGAAAATTTTGACCAAATTATTTTAGCAGGTTCCAAACTGGTTATGAAAGATTTGGCTTGGTTAAAAGTTTCAGGCTTATTTGAACAGCTACAGCAGACCCAAACCGATATTTTGGGTATTTGTGGTGGTTATCAGATGATGTTTAACACTATTATAGACCACGATGCCATCGAATCAGAGAGACCTTTAAGTATGAAAGGTTTGGGTTTTATAGATGATGATATTCTATTTAAAAAAGAAAAAATTGTCAAACAAGGTGAGTATAGTATCTTTGGAAAAAGAGTAAAGGGGTTCGAGATTCATCATGGTATTAGCCATAAATACCCCCTTTTTTATGAAAAAGGAAATATTCAAGGTACTTTTGTTCATGGGCTTTTTAATGATGAAAAGTTTGAACAGTATAAGCGAACCAGCATTGATAATTTTGTAGAAACAATGAAATCAAAACTGGATGTAGATAGGATACTTAATAGTGTTTGTTGAAAAATAATATGTACAGTTATGTTATAATAAATCAAATTAACAAGGAGAGTAAAAATGCTAAATATAGAAGAGATAAAAGCTGAAATTATAAGAGATTTTAGTAAATGAAAAAAAGATGCTAAACAGTGTTGCTTGAAATCACCCTTCTTGCCTACCTAATTGATAAACTTTTTGGAGAGTTTAATTTTATTCGTCATCCTGTTATTATTATGGGGGATTATATTAAATGGTTTGAGAAATATTTTTACAAAGACAATATCTTTAACGGAGCTATTTTAACCACCACGTTACTAAGCGTGGTTTTTATTGTTATTCATTTTATTACTTGGGCAGTCGAGAATATAAATCTATGGCAAAATTTAGAGATAATCATTTTAGCTCTGTTGGCTTCGACCACCATCGCCTCTAAAATGCTCTATGATTCGGTAAAAGATATTATAACCAATCCAAAAAATATTCAATATCTGGTCAGTCGTGATACCAAAATATTAAGCAGGTCAGATATTAATAAAGCCTCGATTGAGACCTATGCCGAAAATTTAAGTGATGGTGTGATTGCCCCAGTTTTTTATTTGCTTTTTTTTGGAGTAGAGGGAGCATTTATTTATAAAGCCATTAATACTTTAGATTCGATGGTGGGTTACAGAAATGAACGTTATGAAAATTTTGGTAAATTTTCTGCCATACTTGATGATGTAGCAAACTATATTCCTGCCCGTATCACGGCTCTGCTTATTGCCTTGCTTTTTTTAAGCAAAGAGGCTCTTTTAAATTTTTATGCTTATGGAAAAAAGCATGATAGCCCCAATGCAGGTCACCCCATCTCGGTGATGGCAATTAGTTTGGGCATTAAACTTGGTGGTGATACTGCTTATTTTGGAAAGATAAAAAAGAAATCCTATTTTGGTAATGGTCGAAAAGAGATCTGTAGCAATGATATAGAAAAAGCACTTTTGATGCAGAGACGCTTGGATATTTTTATACTACTTATACTTGTTGGAGTTCTGTTTATATGAAAAATTTTTATTTGGGGCTAAAATTTTCTTTTTCATACTTTTCGATATTGCCCATAAGTTTTACTAAAGAAGATGACCTTTCTAAAAAAGAGGTTTTGGGACAGATGCTTTTTAATCTGCCATTGGTGGGTTTGGTCTTAGGAGGATTAACAATACTACTCTTTTTAGTTTTATCTCATTTAGAGTGGTATGGAGCCATTATATCGGCTGTAGTTTATATGATGTTGTATGGGTTTATTCATACCGAAGCAATAATGGATGTCGCCGATGCAATCTATGCTTCTCACTCAGGAAAAGATGCCTATACAATTATTAAAGAACCAACCGTAGGAGCAATGGGTGTTTTGTATGCTGTTGGATTGATACTGCTTAAAATAGCTGGGGCTGTTTACCTTTTAATTCATGGTTTTTTAATGGAGTTTGTGGCTGTTTTAATGGTGAGTCGTTTGTCTCTTTTAATGCTTTTTAAGATACATATATTTCGGTCATCTTTTGCCTCCTTGCTTAAAGAATCATTGAGTATAAAATACATTATTGGCTCTTTTGCTCTTTTTACAATGGTGGGTTCAATGCTTATGGTTGAATTTATTCTTTTACTTTTAGTAGGACTACTCTTTGCTTTTTTAATTTCTAGTACAATTAAATCTAAAATAGGGTTTGTGAATGGTGATGTTTTAGGAGCAACGTTAGAGGGGGTTGAGATATTGTTGTTTATGACTCTTGCACTCTTTATTCCCCTATTTTAAGAGGTTTTAATAAACCTATTAGTCTTTTTCTTTTATACTTTAACATTATACTAAATTAAAAATAGGAGATGAGATGAAAATTTTAAAACTGTCGTTGGTTATTATTGTAACTGCGATGCTCTTTTCGGGGTGTAGTAAGCAGAAGGTAACCGATCCTTATGCCCAAATAGAGGATGTAACCAAACCCAAATTAACGACTTATGAGCTAAATGTCATTAGTAATAAAATTTATATGAATGAGACTTCAGGGAACCCTGAACATCTGATGTTTTGGTCTAAAAATGAGCTCTTTGCATCATTAGGAATTGGTCACTTTATCTGGTATCCAAAAGGGCAACCACAAAGATTTGATCAGACTTTTCCTGACATGATTCAATACTATATTGACAGTAAAGTAGAGATTCCAAATTGGTTAAAGGTTAGTATGAAAACAGGAGCCCCTTGGGGAAATAGAGATGCTTTTGAACGTGCTAGAAATGATAAAGAGTTTATTGAGTTAAAGTATCTTTTAATGAATACAAAAGCCCTACAGACACAATTTTTCTTTGACAGACTACATGCGTCTATTCCACAAATTGTAAAACATGTGGCTCCTCAGTATCGAGATCATATTGTTAATAATTATAATGCTTTAGCCAAAACAAAAGGGGGGTGGTATCCACTGATTGACTACATCAACTTTAAAGGTAAAGGGATTAAACCAACCGAGCGATACAACAATCAAGGTTGGGGACTGCTTCAGGTACTTCAAAATATGAGAGCTGTACAAGCAGGTCCTATGGCTCTTCAAGAGTTTTCACGATCAGCTGATGCAATACTTAAACGACGTGTACAGAACTCACCACCCGAGAACAAAGAGAGTCAATGGCTAAGAGGATGGAAAGTACGTACCGATGGGTATGCTATTTCAATTCTTTAAGATTAACTCAAATACATTGCTACTATTTTTATAGTAGTAGTGTAGTTTATAGTCCAAACGTTCTGCAATGTTATTTACAATATACAGCCCCAATCCAAAACCACTGTTTCGCTTCTCTTCTTGTGTAAAAGGCTCTAAGTAATAGGACAATGGGTTCTCTAGGCTGTGACCTTTTGAGATGACCTTAATAGAGTCCTTGTCAACCTTAATAATGGCATGACTGTCATCACTGTATTTGAGTGCATTATCAATTAAATTTTTAAGTGCCAATGCTAAGAGTTTGGTATCGGTTACCAATACTTCATCGTGAGTCTCTATTAATAGTTGCTTTCTATCACACAACAGTAATGCCAAACTCTCTTCAATAATTTCGTTAATATGTACCTCACTTAGCTTGGGCTGAAACCCCTGTGTGGTAATGCGTTCTACGTGGGCAAGTTCACTAATGAGTTCATTCATTCTTTCAAATGCACGAATGAGTGTGGTTTTTCCAATACCATCTTCAACCATCTCTATTGCAATACGACCTCGTGTAATGGGTGTTTTGAGTTCGTGCATCATGTTACGCATAAAAAGATTTTTAGAATCTAAAAGTCTTTTTATATAGTGAAGTGCATCATCAAAACTTTGTGCAATCTGTCCAATCTCATCATTGCTTTTATAACCAATTTTAATGTTAAGATTTCCTTTAGCAAACTCTGAAATCTGTTGATTAAGTCGTTTTAGGGGAGCAATTTTTCGTATAATGGCAATGTAAAGAAAAAGAAACAAAATGGCAATTGAAATGGCAATTAAAACAGTGATTTTAAGACGTTTATTTTTTGATTTAATATCTTTTAACATTAAATTGGTTCCATAGCGTTGCAGATAGATGTAGTGGTTGTCTCCAATGGCAAAAATTTGCATTCTTCCATAAATGGATTCCCTTTCAAATATCACTTTTCCTTTACTTAGAATAAGCAGACGATTGGCATTAATGGCAACGGGTCTTACCTGAGAGTTATGACAAAAACGTTGTAGCTCATTTTCGGTGGGATTAAGTTGTGCTGTAGAGAGCAGAGCATTGGATATGAGTTGATATCTACTTATTTCGTCTCGTTTCTGATGCTCTTTATCCCACGAGATAAAAAGTAACAAAGCCGTAATAAGCAGTGAAAGAACCAAGGTAAAGAGCAGGTTAATAAAAAGGGTAACCGAAATATTTTTCATGCTCTTTTATATCTTTTCAGTTAACAGATACCCTACACCTCGAACAGGTTTAATATAGCTGTTCTCTTTATCAATGCTTGAGAGTTTATGTCGAATACGGGAAATCATCACATCTATATTTTTAATAGAGCTGTTGTCATCAATATGTTCACTCTCATAAAGCAGTTGTTCTCTGGATACGGCAGAGTTTTTATGGTTAATTAAAATCGACAATATATCAAACTCTGCAGCCGTGAGTTCAAGCAGTATGTTATCAAAAACAATATTTCTAGCATCAACATTAAGCTCAAATAGAGAAGAGGAGACCTTGGGTGCATGGTGTTTTTGTACCCGTCTTAGTATGGTTTTAATACGGGTTACCAACTCTCTTGGGTCATAAGGTTTTGGCATATAATCATCAGCTCCACGCTCTAAGGCAATCACCTTATCGGTAATATCATCTCGTGCAGAAGAGACAATAATGGGGATGGTTGAGTTGGCACGTATTTTAGGAATTACTTCTAGTCCATCAATACCAGGAAGGGTGAGGTCTAAAATAATTAAATCAAATTCATGCTGGGTCAATAAAGAGAGTCCAATATATGGCTCTTCTGCCGAGACAACATCAATTGCAAATTGGTTAAGGTATTCGGTAAGAATCTGAGAAAGTTCATAGTCATCTTCTATCATTAATATTTTTATGATAATAAATCCTTAGATTTTTGAAATGTTCATTACAGTAACATGAGAGAGGTTAAGAGCAAGTAAAAAATATCATCAACATTGCTCACGAGGGTTTATTACAAAGGAGGTCTAAAAATGTTCTATCAAGGGAGTATATATGTTTTTCAGAAAGGAGTTTTTATTATATACTTGCTCGTGAACAATGTTGATGATATGGTCAGTCTGTCTTCTTAAGTGAAGTGAATTATAGTTGTTTATTATTAATCATCAGCTAACGAAGGATTAATGAATAGTTAATGGTTAACTCCTTTTAACTATTTGACCATTATTATCTGCTATACTTTTCCAAGAAATATTTAAAATAAGGAGAATGGTTGGAATATTGGAACCATATCTATCAACACTTTAATCCTGTTGCGGTCGATTTTGGCTTTATCTCGATACATTGGTATGGAATTATGTACATCTCGGCACTGCTTGTTGCTTTGTGGTTTGCAAAATGGATTATTAAAAAAGATTCCCTACCCATCGAAGAGGAGACACTTGATAACTACTTTATCTGGATTGAAATAGGAATCATACTTGGTGCTAGAATTTGGTATATTCTTTTTTATGACCCCAATACGAGTTACTACCTAACACAGCCTTGGCAGATATTTAACCCTTTCCAAAACGGTGAGTTTGTTGGTATTCGAGGCATGAGTTATCACGGTGCAGTGGTGGGTGCAATTATCGGTTCGTTGCTCTTTTCATTAAAATACCCAGGAAAGCTTCATAAACTTTTAGATGTTGTTGCCCTAGCCGTTCCTGTTGGATTTGTTTTTGGTCGAATTGGAAACTTTTTAAATCAAGAGTTGGTCGGACGAGAGACTGACCTCCCTTGGGGTATCTATGTAGAAGGTGTGCTTAGGCATCCATCACAACTCTATGAAGCATTTTTAGAGGGTGTTTTAGTAGCAATTATTCTCTATCTTTATCGAAAACGCAAAGCATTTGATGGAGCATTAATTGGAATCTATGGTATGTTGTATGGAACCACAAGATTTATTGCAGAGTTTTGGAGAGCACCTGATATACAGTTAGGCTTTCTTTATGGAGAGTGGTTAACCATGGGTCAATTACAGAGTCTTATTATGATATTTATTTCGATGGGTGTTTATATTTTACTGCAAAGAGCATCACTGAAGTATCAGGAAACTGTTTAAGTTCTTTATACTTTTGGAAACGGAGCGTTTACGCCCGAAGAACGGAGGCAAAGCCTTCCGATTCCAAGTAATAAGAGTATCTTAATCAAAACCTACCATACTACAGAGCTGTAATCTTCAGGTGGGTGATAATATTTTTCTGGTTCCTCTTCGGCAACATGTGTTCTCTTTGCTGGTATATTATTTATAGGATAAGGAGAAATGTCTATTGGTTCTTCTCTAGCTGGAGCGTAACGAATAGGCTCTTGTCTGGGTTGTGGAGCAACAGCAACAGGTTCAACATAGTTTGTTACTTTAGAAGCCGAGGTCGGAGGTGTAAAATAGAATCTACCGTTAATGGTTTGGTCATAAATAGCGGGGAACTGTTTTTTATTTGATTGAGTATAGACATCTTTACGTGTTTTTTGAAAAACATCTCGTAAATCAAGCTCTTGACCCATATATTTAATTAATGATTCAGTAAAAAGCCCATGTCCACCAGCCCTACCATCACTAGCAACACTTCCTGCTCCTGTAGAGTAAGAGACAAATATACCAATAGGTTCAACTTTTGCCAATCCTCCTGTACCAATACTTCGACTAAAAGGGTCATTACGACAAGCGTCTAAAACCACAATATTGAGTCGGTTACCTATGTTTTGCATACGTTTGGTCACTCTGTTTAAGGCAATGGCTTCAAACTCTGTATCGCTTTTAGCCTCTATTTTTGCATCAATAGGAACAAGATAGTTTTGCCCATCTACTTCTATTCCATGCCCTGAAAAGTAGAACATTCCTACACCACCTTTTTGTATGGCAGTATAGAATTTATCTAAATTATTTTTCATTGTTCTTTTAGTTGTATTTTCAGCATAGATAACTCGAAACCCTCGTTGCTCCAATATATTTTTAATTGATTTTGCATCGTTAATCGGGTTACTTAGTTTAGATAAAACACCTTGATAGTCATTGTTTCCAATAACCAGTGCTACTCTCTGTTCTCTGTTTTCACTATTTTTTATTTTTACGGCTCTATCTTCTGCATATGCTGTAAAATATAGTGAACTAATAATTAAAAAAATAAAATATTTCATCTCTAATCATTTTTTAATAAATAGGCTATTTAAAGATGCTAATAGCATTTTTTATGGCATCAGCAGCCGAGTCTAAAGCACCTGAACCCTCTTGTATTGCATCTGAAGCTTGATGACGCTTCATATTTTCTAAACGAATCTCATCGGCAGTTAAGTTCTGTTGTCGTTTATATTGTCTTGCTTCAGCCTTGGTAATTTGAGCACCTGCAGCACCTCTATTATTATTTAAATAAGATGAATCTAATCCTGCTGTTTTAGGTGTACACCCTTGAAGTAGTGCAACAGAAGTTATTGTTACCGCTAATAGTAGTAAATTACTGTTTTTCATAATCAATTCCTTTGAATTTTCTTTGTTAGCCATTCATATAATATAACTTTTAAACTTAAAAAAACGATAAAGAATAGCTTAAGTCAAAAGGGTTCACTTTCCATTCATCTTTAAATAGTATAATTTATCCCATACCATATCTAAAGGATTACACTCATGCATTTAACCAAACCACTCTTTTTAAGTTTAGCGTTATTAACATTTAGCACTTCAGTTGATGCCTCTTCAAAAGCAGAGGAGCTTATTAAAACCAACTGTGCCTCTTGTCATATTTTAACCGTACCAACACCCGAGATGATTCAATCGCTTAAAGCTCCTGCAATGGAGGCTGTGGTCTTTCACCTCAAAGATGCGATGAACAACAATAATAAAAAAGCGAAAGCTTTTATTATTGATTTTACACAAAATCCAGATGTATCTAAATCGGTTTGTGAATCCAATAAAGTTGCAAAATTTGGTGTAATGCCATCGCTAAAAGGTAAAGTATCTCCAGAAGATTTAGCAACCATTGCGGATTATATGTTAGAGACCTATCCCACCAAAAAGTTTGTAAAGATGATTACGGAGATGTTGGCGAATGGCAAGTTAAATTCACTTAAAGGTTCCCCATTTTTAATGAATCAAGATGCCCTTCCTCATGTTACCAAAATATTACTAGAGAACTGGGATAAAGGAAGTTTAGGTTTAACCACTGAACAAAAAGAGAAACTGTTGGTGGTTAGAAAAGAGACCATGTCAGGTGTTAAAAAAATTAAAAAAGCGTTACAAATTTTAGAAGAAGCAATTATTGAGATGAGCGTAGATGGTGAAGATTTAGCCAAAATAGAACCAAAAGTACAAGAGGTTGCGAAACTCAAAGCCCAAGCCACCATGATACAACTCAAATGTCTTAAAGATAGTATCGAAATTTTAAATGATGAACAGATGGAGATGATATTGCCATTTTGGGATTCATAGACTCTTTAATTAATTCACTTACAGTTAAGAAAGAGATGATATTCTTCTTCCATTAAAGGAGAATATCTATGCAAAAAAACATTCTAAAAATATTAACCACACTCCTGCTAACCCTCCCCCTATCAGCCACCACGCTACCTGAACTCATAGAGAGTGGATTAACCCACAACTCTGTTATCAAAAAAACGGAACTCCAAACAGAACTCATGAAAGCCAAACAAGACGAAAGCCAAGCCAAACGATTTGGTAGCGT
>DCAF01000014.1:10935-11125 GCA_002311915.1 Sulfurovum sp. UBA1140
ACCCAAGACCTTTTTAGCACAGGTGTTCAATACTCTGTGCCACTTTTTACAGGTGGTGCGTTGGAGCGACAGGTTGACATAGACAAACTTAGTGAACAGATGGGTAAAAGCAAACAGAAACTTAGCCGTGAAGAGCTAATTTATAACATTCGTTCTCTCTACCTTTCAGCTCTTTCACTGCAAGAGGTTT
>DCAF01000014.1:11250-12614 GCA_002311915.1 Sulfurovum sp. UBA1140
TTGGTAAAAAAGCAAAGATAGAACTGCTCAAAGCAGACAATGATTTACAAGGTGCAAAAGGTCAAGTGGCTGTGACAAAAAGTTCACTTCGTATGGTCAAGATGACTTTGGCAACGCTGACCTATAGTGAAGATATTGGCTACCTTGAAGCTTTAGAAGTGGCGTTGAACACACCTAATGCTTCGATGGATTTAGAAAACTTAGATGAGTTAGAACGCTTTAAACTACAAGATTTAGAGATTAAAAAGGGCGAAAAAATGCTCTCCAAAGTAGAAGCCCTACAAAAGCCACAAGTAGGTCTAAACGCCTATGCAGGGTACAACTACGACGCTGACCAAATCGACCCTTTTGAAAAGGAACAGCTTTGGCAAGTGGCTGTCAATGTCAAGTGGAATCTTTTTGATTTTGGAGCCAACTCTGCCAAAGCTCAACAAGCAAAGATAGCCAAACTTCAAGCCATCGTCTCTAAAAAAGCAACCACAGAGGGTTTCAAAAAACTCTTTGCCAAGGCACAAGGTGAGATAGAAACAGCCTATGCCAACTATCAGAGTAACCAGTCACAATATAATCTTTTAGAAGAGAGTGAAAAGATAGAAGAAGCACGATACGAGGCAGGAGTGGCAACACTAAACGACCTATTATTAGCCAAATCAAAAACACAAATCAGCAGAGCCAAAATGATACAGAGTCAATACGCCTACCAAAATGGGGTCTATTATTTGGATTATCTGCTAGAACGAGGAGAAAAATAGATGAAAAAGATACTGTTTATAATTTTAGGACTGTTAATCGTAGCATTCATAGCCTATAAAGGCAAAAGCCTTTTAGAGCAACGAAAAACAGAAATCACACAAGAGCCACTACCAAAACAAGACAAAATAACCGTAACGGTAGTCAAAGCCAAACAAGGAACACTCAAAGAGCTACAACCCTACTTGGCACAAGTCCAAGCCGACAAGAGCATTAAACTCTCAACCAAAATGGCAGGATACATTCAAAAAATCCATGTAGAAGAGAGTCAAAAAGTAGAAAAAGGTCAACTCTTAGCGACCATAGATAGCGAAGATTTACGCTCAAATATTGCATTACTAAAAACAACCCTAGCCCAACAATACAATGACTTAGCCCTAGCCAAACAAATTTACAACCGTAACCAAAAGCTTTACAATGTAGGTGGATTAGCCAAAGAGCAACTCGATACTTCTCGCGTGATGATGCAAGGAAAAACAACAGTTGTTAGTTCAACCAAAGAAAAGATAAAACAGCTAGAACACCAAAAAACTTACCTACAAATCAAAGCTCCATTCACAGGAGAGATAGATATTATACTCCAATATGAGGGCGATTTAGCAAGTGCAGGACGA
>DCAF01000014.1:12731-12926 GCA_002311915.1 Sulfurovum sp. UBA1140
AAAAACTCCATTAAAAAAGGTCAAAAAGTCTATGTAAATGATGAGCAGATAGGAACAGTAAAACAGATACGAACCCTAGCCAAACAAGGTCTAATTCAAGCCGAAGTTCAGACGAGCAAAGGTTTAGATTTACCTGTGGGAAGTAGCCTGAATATTAAAGTTTTAACCAAAGAGATGAGTGGATGTATTGTTCCA
>DCAF01000014.1:13209-14265 GCA_002311915.1 Sulfurovum sp. UBA1140
CTAAAACCTGAACTTCTTAGTTTTATCTTGTAGACATTCTCATATCCACTCAATTTATCGTTAGGTACAACAGGGTCAACCAAACGCTTTGCTAACTTCTTTTTAAACTGTTCTTTAATCGTAGAGTTGAGTTTATCCCACTCTTTTTTAGACTTTTTGATAAAATGAAGTTTATAACTCATCTAATGAGACCTCTATAAGTTCACTATCTTTATAATCAAGTCGCTCTTTGACCTCTTGAATTAGATAATATTCATCTAACATGTCCATCATTTTTTCATAGACTTCACTTGGTACAAGGTACGCACTGGGTCGGTTATGATTCAAAATAGCTATACTTTGCCCATTTGCATTTTCTATAATAGATGATGGACTTTTTTTAAGTTCAGAGATACTTGTAGTGTAGTTCGCTAAAATTCGTGTCATAATTAATATCCTGTTTAGTATATTATTTGGTACTATTTTAGCTAATTATTAAAATAATGTCAATATAAGTCAAAATATAACAAATATGTACTAATATGTGTACATATAAAAGGAGTTTTTATGCAAACTGTTAATTTTTCTCAAACACGACAAAACTTAGCTTCTACCTTTGACTCGGTGGTCGATAATTGTATGCCTGTTATTGTAACACGACAAAATAAAGAGTCGGTGGTTATTATCTCCATGAAAGACTACCGTGCCATGGAAGAGACGGCTTATCTTATGCAGAGCGAAGCCAATGCCAAAAGGTTGAATCGTGCTATTGTTCAACTTGAAGCTGGACTTGGTAAAAAACGGGAGCTTATAGAAGAATGATTCTCTCTTTCGCAGATGACGCATGGGATGACTATCTCTATTGGCAACAGAGTGACAAAAAGATTTTAAAGAAGATTAATCGTCTTATCAAAGAGATTCAAAGAGACCCTTTTGATGGCATAGGCGAACCTGAACCTCTTAAATATAATTGGTCAGGGTATTGGTCTAGGCGTATTACGATTGAGCATCGGTTGGTTTATAAAGTCACAGAAGATAATTTGATGATTGCTCAGTGTCGGTATCATTATCGGTAAT
>DCAF01000025.1 GCA_002311915.1 Sulfurovum sp. UBA1140
GAACAACGTGGTGAGACTTGACAAGAAACAAAGAGTTTTCTCTCTTTGTTTTAGAGATAAAGCTCTATTTCTGAGCCTGAATATATCGTTCTATTCGTTTAATACCCTCACGAATGGTTTTTATATCGGTAGCAAACGAGAACCTAATGTAGCCTTCTGCTCCAAATGCGATACCTGGTACAATGGCTACACCCTCTTCGGCTAAAAGTCCTTTAGCAAACGCCATTGAGTCGTTACTTACCTCTTTGATGTTAATAAACAGATAGAAGGCACCATCAGGTTTAACTACTGAAAGACCCTCTACGGCATTTATCAATTCAAGGGCTTTATCACATCGGCTCTCGAATGCCACTCTCATCTCTTCAACCACTTCATCAATTGTACCATCTAACCCCGTTATTGCTGCGGCTTGGGTAATTGAGTTGATATTTGAGGTACTTTGAGACTGTAGTTTGTTCATAACAGATACAAGCTCTGTGTGTGGTGTTGCCAAATAACCAAATCTCCAACCTGTCATCGCTGCTGATTTACTTAAGCCATTAACCGTAATGGTTCGTTGGAACATATCGTCTGAAATAGAGGCAGTTGCTGTAAATTTAGTACCACCATAAACCAATTTTTCATACATCTCATCACTAATAACCAGTACATCCGTACCTTTTAATACTTCTGCCAATGCTTCGAGTTCTGCTTTACTATAGATAGCACCAGTTGGATTTGACGGAGTGGTCAATACCAATGCTTTTGTTTTGGGAGTAATGGCATCTTTAAGTTGCTTTGGAGTGATTTTAAATCCACAACTATCATCGGTTTCGATAATTACTGAAACACCACCTGAATATTTTACCACCTCAGGGTAAGTTACCCAATATGGAGCAGGGATAATAACCTCATCACCCTCGTCAATTAATGCTTGAAATAGGTTAAAGAGCGAATGTTTAGCACCATTATTGGTCTGAATCATATTGGTAGCATACTCTAGGTTGTTGTCTCTTTTAAGCTTACCTGCAACGGCTTTAAGTAGCTCTGGTGTTCCGGGAATGGCTGTATATTTGGTTTTACCCTCGTCTAAAGCTCGTTTTGCTGAATCTTTAACAGCTACAGGAGTATCAAAGTCTGGTTCACCAGCAGAGAAAGAGAGAATGTCTTTACCCTCGGCTTTAAGTTCTAATGCCAAAGTAGTAATGGCAATGGTCATAGAAGAAGAGAGTGTTTGGATTCGTTTTGAAAGCATTGTTTCGCCTTTTTTTATACTAAAAAATTTTGAAATTATACATTACATCGACTTAATAAAAGTCGAATAGATTTCAGTTAATTCGTGATCCTCTTTCTCCATGAGTTGAATGTTCCCTGTTTTTACAGTCTCTTCTAAAACAGCAATACGTTTAATAAGGTATTGAAATATCTCTTTATTAACATCGGGGAGCATATCATGCCGAAGTTTTCTGCTTTCGGTATCACATCTGACTACCCGTGCAGGGATACCCACAGCCGTAGAGTGGGGGGGAACATCGGTTAACACCACTGAGTTTGCACCTACTCTTGAATTCTCTCCAAGCGTGATATTTCCTAAAACTTTGGCTCCTGCCCCCACAACTACATTGTTTTCGACCGTTGGGTGTCTTTTGCCATGAGAAAGACTTACCCCACCAAGGGTTACTTGCTGATAAATTAGTACATCATTACCAATAATGGTTGTCTCTCCAATAACCACACCTACACCATGGTCTATAAAAACGCGACGACCAATAACGGCTGCTGGGTGAATGTCTATCGTGGTTAAAAATTGTCCTAACCCCGAGATAAATCGAGGCAAAAATCGTAATCCCTTTTTATATAAAGCATGTGCTATTCGATAAAAAAACATTGCCCATAGTCCTGGATAGTTAAAAAACAGCTCAAAAGTTGAGTGCAGGGCAGGGTCATTACGTTTTACGTTTAAAAAATCTTCTTTGATGGTACTAAAGAGTGTCAAAGTTTGAATCCTCGTTGTTGGCTTGTATCGTCTTAAGATAGCTATTTTCACTTAAATAGAGGTAAATTTTACCCAATAGTTCATCTTTTTGTGCTTGATTAATTAGTTTGGAACTTTGGAGTTGTCTCTTAAGCTTTTTATCTATTGCATCGGTATTATAATCAATATCATCTAAAACATCCATAATATTTTGAGAGACAATAATCTTGTTTAGTCTATAGTCACCTTGTTCATCAAACTCAATGGACACCTCGGTAGGGTGGGTAAAAAGATTGTGCTTCATACCCAACACCTCTTGATAGGCTCCTGTTAGAAAAAAGGCTAAAAAGTATTCATCTTTGTTTATATCAATATCGTGAAGATAGAGGGGTAAATCAGGATTAAAATCTATCTCTCCATCGCTATCACACGTAATGTCCCAAATGGTTGCAGGATTGGTGGGTTTAATATCTAGCTTATCAATGGGCAGAATAGGAAAGTGCTGTTTTAGACCCCAAAAATCAGGAAGTGATTGAAAAGCAGAAAAATTCACAAGGTATCGCTCTTGTATTTGGCTCTGGAGCATCTTTAGCTCATCGGTTCCCTCATCTTTTAGTAAAAGTATAGATTTTTTAATAATAAGATTTACCAAAATTTCAGTATTGGAACGGTCTTCTAAATCAATATAGCCCAAATCAAATAGGGTTAAAAGGCTCTCCATATGGTCAAGGCTATCGTGTAGATACTCCCGTGCATTACTACGCTTTAATGAACACCACAAATCATAAAGCTCTGTAACAAGTGGGGGGTTGATTGTTTTAAGTCGCAAACTCTTCTCGTGATACTCTTGTGAAAAGAGTTCTAATACAGGGGCAATCAAAACTGCATGGCTTGATGCAATAAAACGACCTGACTCAGTAAATATATCAGGTTCTTCTATTTTTTTACTCTTGGAAATCTCTTTCATCAAGTAAACGACATCATTTGCAAACTCTCTAAGCGAGTAGTTTATCTCTTTGGCATGTTTGTGTTGACTGTACTCAACAGCCAAACCCCCACCAATATTAATCGCACCGAGTGCAAAGGCTCCTCGATTTTTTAGGTCAGCATAGATATTTCCTGCTTCACGCAGGGCTTTTTTAAGGGGGGCTATATTACTCATTTGTGAACCAATATGAAAGTGAATCATCCACAACTTATCCAATAAGTTATGAGTTTTAAGCAGTTCATAGGCATCAAGCAGTTCTGTTGAAGTCAATCCAAACTTAGAGCTATATCCACCACTCTTTGCCCACATTCCTACCCCCATACTGTGTAGTCGTATACGAAAACCTATTTTAGGAATTATAGGGTGTTCCCGTTCTGCATTGAACTCTTTGTTCACTAAAATAATGGTCTGTAACTCTCCAACCCCTTCAATAGTAATGGTAAGATTGTGTCCCATATTTACTGCAATAAAACATAGCCCTATCATCTCTTTGTCTTTAAATCCATTAACGGTAATGGGGGCTCCTAAAGGGGTATGGCTCATTGCAAGTATCAGTTCAGCTTTGCTTCCTGCTTCTAATCCGTAGTTATAAGCTTTTGATACATCCATTAGTGCATTAATAAAATTGGGATATTGATTGACTTTTAGGGGAAAAACAGCTTGAAAATTTCCTTGATAATTAAACTCCTCTTTGGCTCTTTCAAATTCACCATAGAGTGTAGAGATCTGTTTTTTAATAAGATGAGGAAAACGCAACAGCAGAGGACCTTTGTAGCCTCTGCTTCGTACCGATTGGGTTATCTCTAAAAGAGAGGGTTGCTTTTTATAATTAAGATTAATGGTACTCCCTTTAATTAAAAAGTTATCTTCGCCCCATATATCAATACCATAATCTAAACTATTTACAATTTTCAACACAAATCTTCTCATAATCAAGTTTGCCACCACACGAGACAAAACAGTTATCATACCCTTTTACACAGTTACATTTTCGGCTACAGTTCTCTTGAAATTTCTCTATCTGAGTTGAAAGGGTAGGTTTATAGGGTCTTGATGGCTCTTCGGGCTTCGAGCTATACATGCTACTTAGGTCATCATCAAGCTCATTGGCTTTATTACACGCATAGTTGTCTCTTCGGTCTTTACATCGTGCATCAAAGTGACTGTAGTCATCTTTTAATCTATCTTGACGCAGTTGCCATCTGTCCATCTCTGAACTGTATCGGTTTATATCACGCTCATAACCGTTCATATTTCTGTCATATTCATTAAGCATTGAATTCATATTTTGTTTGGCATTGCTTTCTGCTTTACTTAAGCACTGATTATAGTGCTGATCACAACGTTCTTGACACCCCTGTCGGTTCTGTTCACATTTACTTAAACAGATTTTTCCTGTAGAGCTTATGGGTTGTGTATAGTGTGTTTTAATCTCATATCTTGGTGAACAAGCAGTGATAAATAGTAGCGTTGCTATTAATAGTATCATTCTCATGTGCATTCCTTCATAAGTTGAATTGGGATTAAAAATTATATCACTAAAACTTAAATTATTCTTTTAAGTTAAGGGCTTATGATATAATGATTCATAAAATAGAGCGAGGGAGCGTAATATTTTCAGTAAAAAACTGAGGTTACTACTTTTTTTAGTAATCATTATGACCCACCAAACTTTTGCACAGAGTGGCAACTTTCTTAGAAAGAGTGAACTACACCAAAACCGATTAGAATTGACCTTTAAATATCGTATTGATGAGGTAAACAACTTTATTATCCCTAGTCGTTTAGGCGTTACTAAATATGTATATGACATTAAAAATGGTGTTCTGCCTAAAGGCATTAATTTTAAGCGTCATCAACACCCCCAAGTTAAAGCATTTAGAGTTGGACAAAATCGTACCGATATATTAAGGGTAGTAATAGAGTCAACTCAGCAAAATCAACAAAAATATACGATTGTTGATAATCGGCTCATTATACCTCTTCCTTTAGGAAAAGTGCTACGTTTTCGTTCCAAAAATAGAAAAGCACTAAATAGAGGGTACAACAAGAAAAAAATAGTTATAGATGCAGGACATGGAGGAAGAGACAACGGAGCCTCTTTTAATGGTATAAAAGAAAAAAACATCACCCTTATTATTGCAAAAAAGCTAAAAGCAGAGCTTCAAAAAAAGGGTTACAGGGTCTACATGACACGTCAAAAAGATAAATACATTGCTTTGGAACGTCGTACTGAATATGCCAATAAAATAGGTGCTGATATGTTTATCTCACTTCATGCCAATGCAGCCCCTAGTAAAAAACGGGCTTCTAAATTTAAAGGTATTGAGATTTTTTATCTTTCACTTGCTGGAACCAATCGTGTTAAAAATGGTCGAATAATCTTTAAAGGTAAAAGCCTCTACTCAAAAAAAGATTGTAAAGTTATGATTAGTTCAAAAAAAATTAAAAAATCCCGAAAACTTGCATGGATTGTACGAAAGTATATGCTTAGGAATTTGAAACGTAAATATAGAAATGTTGAAGATAATGGAGTTAGAAAATCTGATTTTTGGGTGCTATTGGGTACAAAAATGCCCTCAATATTGGTAGAGACAGGTTACTTAACCGATAAGCTAGAGGGTAAAAGATTGATGAATGGTTATTATCAAAACCTTATAGTTAAAGGAATTTCAGAGGGAGTCTTGAATTATTTTAGAAAAAGATATTAGTATTTTTTTAATACTCGCTGAACCACTCTTGCATCAAAACATCATTATGCTAAAATGCCAAAATTATTACCTACAGCAAGGAACAAGCAGTGTTAAGCACAGTCAACATAGTACAACGATACGGAAAGAGGGTTCTTTTTGATAAAATAAGCATCACATTAGATGGTGGAAAAAGATACGGACTTATTGGAGCCAACGGAGCAGGAAAGTCAACTTTTTTAAAGATACTCTCGGGTGAGATAGAGCAGACCGATGGAGATGTTCAGATACAACCAGGACTTAAGATGGGTGTTTTAAGTCAAAATCAGTATGCCTTCGAGGATTATACTTTAACCGATGCCGTTTTGTATGGAAACAAAAAACTCTTTGATGCACAAAAAGAGAAAGAGCATTTGTATATGACAGGTGACTTTGAAGATGATGCAGTGAATGACCGTCTTGGAGAGCTTGAGATGATTTGTGCCGATGAAGACCCAACCTATGAATCAGATGTTAAAATTGAAAAACTTCTTGAGGCACTTGGATTTCCTGCAACTCAACATGGTGAGTTGATGTCTTCGATTACGGGCGGTGATAAATTTAAAATTTTATTGGCACAGGTACTTTTCTTAAAACCTGATATTTTGCTTTTAGATGAGCCTACGAACAACTTGGATATTGAGACCATTGCATGGTTAGAGCGTGAATTAAAGCGTCATAATGGAACGATGGTGGTTATTTCACACGATAGACACTTTTTGAACAATGTAGTAACCCACATTCTTGATCTTGATTTTGCTAATATTCGTGAGTTTACAGGAACTTATGATGATTGGTACATCGCTGCAAACTTAATTGCCAAACAGATAGCCACCGACCATGCTAAAGGGATGAAAGAGAAAGAGGAGTTAGAGAAGTTTATTACACGGTTCTCTGCCAATGCTTCTAAAGCCAAACAGGCGACCTCTCGTCAGAAAAAATTGGACAAATTGGATGTTTCCGAGATTCAACTCTCGTCAAGAAGAGAGCCCTCTATTATGTTTAAACCTCATCGAGATATTGGTAATGAGTTGGTAGAGATTTTGAATCTATCAAAAAGTTATGGTGGAGTTGAAGTTTTTTCTGACATCTCATTTAAAGTAGAGAAGGGTGATAAAATTGCCTTGATTGGTGGAAATGGTGTGGGTAAATCGACTCTTTTAAATATTTTAATGGAACAGACCAAACAAGATGGAGGAACCTTTAACTGGGGGCAGACCATTACGACCTCTTATTTTCCTCAAAATACTACCGACTTGGTAGTAGGAAATGAAAAACTCTATGAATGGCTACAGGGGCATGACCCTAAATGGCACATTGATGAGCTTAGAAAATGTTTGGGGCGTATGCTCTTTTCAGGAGAAGAGCAGGGTAAGAATGTAGACAGCTGTTCAGGTGGAGAGAAGCATCGAATTATGCTCTCTAAGATGATGATGGACTCTGCAAACTTTTTAGTTTTAGATGAGCCAAACAACCACCTAGACCTTGAGGCGATTGTTGCATTGGGTGAAGCATTGCACAGCTATCAAGGTGGAGTAATCTGTGTCTCACACGATAGAGAGTTGATTGATGCCTTTGCCAATCGTATTATTAAATTAAATTCTGATGGAACATTAATTGATTTTGAAGGGGATTATGAAGCATTTATTGTTGAACATGGTAGTTGATTAGCGTTAGTAAAAAAACAAATATTTATTTGTTGTCATTAGCCCTATTTATATATTTAATATGTTATATTATAAAATCTTTAACACTAAACAATAAAGTGTTATTTTCAATTATAAATAGGGGGCAATGATGGGGAAAGCATTATGCAAAAATTTTTCAATAGGTACAATACTATTATTATTAACATCCAACGCGATGGCAACAGAGGTTGATGATTTAGCCAAAAAGGTTAAAATTAAACTAACCGATGAGCGAAATAGCTCTAAATTGATTCAGTCAGGTGCTATCGTAGGGTGTGATGATACCTTAAACATTGACGAGTTAAAATGCTCTAAAGAGAGAGAATCTGATACCACCACACTTATTCTTAATAAACTTCCTACTCAGAATGAAGACCTTCAAGATATAAAAGAACAACTAAGTAGCATTGTAAAAGAGCTTTCTGAACTAAAAAAACAGAAAGAGAGCAACATTAGAATAAAAGAGCAATTGGTTCATTTAATAGAAGATATATCTAAAGAGGAGTCACACAGTTCCGAGCAACGATTAAGTATGCTAAAAAAGAGCATTACTGAATTGGTTGATTTAGATGAAAAAAGTAAGGTTAAAAAGAAAAAAAGCTCTGTTAAAAAAGAGGGGATTAAAGAGATTGCAGTCAAAAGTGATCATGTAATTATTGAAGTACAGCAAGGAGAGAGCCTTTCAAAATATGCCCATAAATACTATCATGATAATCGTAAATATTATAGAATCTACAGAGCCAATACCGATAAAATTGGTAAAGACCTTCAAATTTTTGTAGGTGACAAGCTGATTATTCCTACCTCTGATACATTTAAATTTAAAGAAGAAATTAAAAAAGTAGAAGTAAAATCCCCTCCTAAAGTTAAAAAAGTAATTATTGAAAAGAAAATAGAAGAAAAAGCTAAAAATCCTGAACAAATAATATTAGAAGAAGAACAAGAGGTAGAAAAAAGTATTAATATCGAAGATGATTTTGAGGACAATAAAACGTATACAATAAAAGTAGATGAAGTTCTAATTATTGATGAAGAGGAAGAGAATAAAAATATTCCTAAGAAAATTATTGATGATAATGACGAAGAAGAGGAAGAGAATAAAGTTAAAAAAGTAGTAAAACCTTTAGATGAAGTGGTTGTAGATGAAATTATTATTGATGAAGAGGGTGAAAGTAATCTAAAGAAAGATTTTAAAGACCAGCCAGAATTCTTAAATATTCAGTAAGTTATAGATTTTTTTATGACTTCTCTTTAATATAAATTGTTCCACAAAATCGCTCAAACGTCTGAATAATACGACTCATTCGGTCACTAGAGCGTAGTTCAGTATAGGGACGATTATCTTCATACCATAAAAGGTTGGGAACATCTTGTCTTAAATGGGTATCCGATGAACTTCCTTTTTTACTATCAGTTCCCTCCATTGAATAGTAGAGTGAAGGGTAATAGGTATACTCTTCAAAGGTAGAGATAATTACGTCATAACTGTTAAAATTGGCTAAAACTTTCTCTATCTGCTCTTCATCTATTAAAATTCTACTTTCAAGTTCCTCTTTTAATAAAATGGCTTGTTTATCAGTAATGGCAGAGTCAGGATCCCATTGGCTTCATTCTCTTCTCGAATAGAGAGTTCCAAATCCAAGATTTTATCGAGTTCTATCTTAGATATTAAATGTAACTCTATTCCTTTATAATTAATTTTTTTAGAGGTCTCTAGTATCCCCTCTATTCTTTTATGTATGCTATTTTCCATCGGTTACCTCTTTATCATTTTGGTTAAAATATCGGTTGCTTTACGTCGCCTATCATCATCTATATGGGTATAGGCTCGTGTCGTAGCAGGGTCTTCGTGTCGCATCATCTCTTGAACTAGTGCCAAGTCTTTAACTTTACTATAGAGTAAAGTACCATAAGTATGACGCAAAAGATGAGCTCCCTCTTTCTCTTTAACAATACCTGCGTAGCGTAGTAACTCTTTTATCTTATGAGAAACCGACGAGGCACTAGCAATACGATTTGAATTTTGAGGGGAACAAAAGAGTAACCCTTCAGGGCAAGAGGACTCTCTTAACCACATTTTTAGATAGGGTTCAAGTGATAATTTTGGAACCTCTATGATTGAGCTTTTATTTCCTTTTCCTACAACATTGCATTACGATAATTCTTTTTACTCGCATCGCTCATTCCTGCCGTATTAGAGGTTAAGTAATCAATTACCATCTCATCATCTATCTCTTTAAGTGAGCCAATATTTTGGGCTAACATGTACGAGTAAAATTTTTGTACAGGAATATAGAATGTCTTAACTCCTTCAATCCCAGCTTTACGAATATCTTTAACAATTGTCGAGAGTTCATCTATCGAAGTAGGGGAGTTGTTAAGTTCTGTAATTGCATTCTGTATCGCCATCTGATTTTTTACTTTTCTTGATGAAAGGGTATTGGTTTTATATTTGATATACCGTGTTATCCAAAACAGAAGTGACTCTTTGGTGCTGATGTCAATGTCTAGGGGAAAACGTATTTTAGTTGTCTCTTTTTGAAATTTATCATGATTATTTATCATATTATAGCGAAAAACCACCTCTCTTTAGGGGGTGGAGTTGTCAATAACTATAGGCTTAAAAATAGATTAAATCTTCTCTCCATTTAGGATGATGAAAATGAAGTTGATGGTCACAAGAATTTGAGACAATAGAGGTATCAAAAGTAATGGTACCAATGATTTTCCACTCTTTTTTATCATTTTTTATTTGACTGGCTACTGAAATATTAAAAGTTATTTTTTTATTTTTATGAATCAGTAACTCATCTCGAAAGTCCTCTGCCTCAATGGTTTGTCCTTTTTTGGCTTCTATCTTTATCCATTTAGGAGTAACGATATGTCTCTTGTTGCTTTCACCCAATTCAGAAACTTCATAGAGTTGTCGTATTCCAGAGTTTGTATCAGCCGAAGAGAAAGCTTTGGCTACCTTTAATGCGTAGAGTATATTTTTTAAAACTTCACTAGTTGTCGTAACGGTTGGCTCATTGGTCATGGCCACATCAGTATAATGCTCTGCATCGGTTCCACCCAAATCGTCAATAACAAAAAAGTTTGCAGTAGACTCTTGATTGATTAGAAGTGGATTCATGGTAGGAAAAAGTTTACCAGCCAATCCAAATGCTCGAATCTCACCACGACGTGTTTTTGACATTGCCGATGATGCTCTTGCAATAATCAATGCCTTACTAGATTTTTTAAAATAACCACTATAAGGGTTTTTAGTATGGATTTCCCAAACACCTTTCAAGCAGATACCATTAGGGTGAGCCAGTTTATCAAAAGGTTCTAAAATATCTGCTCTTTCATTCAGTGTTCTTTTTGCATTTTCTAAAATAATATTTTTACTCCATTTAAAGAGTTTTCCAAAAGATATTTCATCTTGAGGTAAAGTTGTAAGAGGATCAGAGCTTACTTGGTTCCAAACTTCTTGAAAGCTCATTTTAGTGGAGAGTTCATTGTTATTTTGTTTGTTTATTTTCATCTCTGTCGAGCAGCCCAAAAAAGTTAGTAAAAGGAATAAAGGTAATTTCATAAAGGAAGTATAGCACAAAAGAGAATCAGAACATAACAGTAAGGTGATATGGGAGTAGAAAAGAGATAAAGAGAGTAGAGGAGGAGAGGTAGAGAGAGATAGAGGAGGAGTTGAAAAAGTGATAACATAATACGGCATTATGTTATGAATAGTAAAAAAATAGGAGTTTATCGTTGATTTTAGAGAGGGGAACCGTCTTATCGGACTATAATCGTTGGTTAAAATCGTATATACGGAATGCAAAGCACAGAGAAGTTTCAAAAAATAGCATGTTAATTTATAATCGGGTTTTGAATAAATTACAAACCTATATCAAAGAGCAAGATGAGATACGTAAACTTAAGGAGATAGATAAAGAGTTTATTCTATCTTTTTTAGAATATTTTGAAGAGGGGTCAAAATCAGGAAAATTCTCTAGTAAAACAAAAACCCTTTATAAAAATATGTAAAAGATAGGTTTATCGTCTAATTAAGTGCTTCTAGATTCAAAAAATATGAGTTTTTTATGAATTTAGAGGTGAGCGAAAAGTTATGGAATTATTTGGGATTATATCCCTAGAAGTTTATCAATTAAATAATGTTATACTTTTCTTATTAAGTAATTAATTTAAATATGTGAGGACTATCATGGTAATAATAGGTATA
>DCAF01000040.1:0-58668 GCA_002311915.1 Sulfurovum sp. UBA1140
TGCATATTCAAAGATTTAATTCAAAATCCAACGCTACCAATTCCTCCTCTTCTAAATCAGAGATTATAGAAGAGGTTTCCTTGGAGATAAGAACATGTTAAAAAAAATTTCGCCAATGACTAAAATTTGGTTTGTAATATCTCTATTGATACTCTTTCTTTGGAGTATCCCCACAATGGTCTCTTATTATAAAAATAAAAAACTTTATGAAAACCGTGTGGAACAGTTAAACCGTTTAGATCAACGAACAGGAGGACACCTAGATGCAAAGCCTTTCCATTCTGAAGTTTTTAAAGTTGATGCTGAAAATTATTTTAATAATGTAAAAGTTATGTCCGTTCAAAATAACGCTTATGAAGTTATTATCACCATCAACAAAGAGAAAATTGCTGACTTTCATACGTTCTTAGAGAACATATCACTCAACTATGCCGTAAATGTTAACGATAATATTGACTATGAAGAGGTAAATAAATCTATGAGAATTAAAATGGTTATAAAACCTTATTAGGTTCCAAATTTTCCTGATAACAGTACCCTCTAATTTTAGAAGGTACTCTGTTAAGTCTACAAGCCTCTTTATATCTTTTTGGCATAACTTTTTTAATATAAGGTGCAATATAAACTCTATTATCTACACGCTCAACCACCCACAATCCACCAAACACTATTGAGTTTTCTTTTTTAAGTTCAGCCCTTTGTGCAGAAGAGAGTAAATAACCAAGTTTTTTTAGATACTTATCCACAGCACGAACAACAACCAACGGATTATCTATCTCTAAAATATAGAGTTCTTTATGGTAAAAAATCTCTCTATATCCACGCATCAAAATCTCTTTATCTTCTCGTAAATAATCAAAACTTTTTTGAATACCATTTTTATATTTGGCTATTAATTTATCAGAAAAACTGTTCCTAAAATAGTTTCGCTCATACTTCTCATCACTGTTACTCTCATCAATAAAATATTGATGCCCATGCTCATCTAAATAACCCATAAGTTCATCTTTAGCATAATGAAGAACAGGACGAAGCAGAGTATAGTTTTTTCGTTTAGATATATTTTCTAAACCCAGTAGTTCATTCGTCCCTGCCCCTTTCGTCAAACGCATTAAAAACCACTCCAGTTGGTCATTAAGCTGATGGGCTGTTATAAGATTGGTATAATTATTTTCTTCCATAAGTTTATCAAAAAAATTATAACGAAAATCTCTAGCATTTTTTTCAAAATTGTTTTCAAAAACAGGAGCTTTACTAATATAGACTTGTAGATTATATTTTTTAGCTAAAGAGAGAGCATATGCTTCTTCTTCGAGACTTTGCTTCCTTAACCCATAGTTTACCAGTGCAATATCAAAAGAGATATGATTATCAAGGAGTAGAAAAAACAGAGCAGAAGAGTCTACTCCTGCTGAGAATGCTAGGAGGTTTTTCTCTGTTTCTAAAAAAGGTAGAGTAATATTATTTAAAAGTATCATTTATCTCATATTTTTTAAGCTAGATCATCCACATTATCTTGAAAAACATATTTTCTATGAAATTCCAAATACTGCTCTCTCTTTTCAGGATAAATTCTCATTATATTTTTTGCATTGGGGTTAATATGAAGTTTTTCCCATGTATATGCACTTAATTGTGTACCACAAATCAGTTCCCTTTAATATCATGAACATCATCATACCAATTCTCTTCACTAATTTTATAGTTTTCAAAATAACTCTGCTTAACAAATTTATCATTATCACTAGCAAATACAATATTTGTAGATAGTTTAAGTCGTTTAAGTGCAAACTCTATCGCTCCTATACCTGAAAACAGAGTTGCAAGTTTTATGGTAGTTCTAGGGTTAATAAGTTCTTTTTTTGTCCAGTTTGAATGAACTTTATTGTAGCTATTTGGAGAGTGGAACATCATTGAATTCATATTATATTGCCTAAAGTTTTGATTATTTATATCCATGATTATACTTAAATTAAAAAAACATATTCAGAAACATGTCAAATTGTAATATTTTTACAACAGCTTAACAAGCGTTGCCAACAACCTATCCCCAGCCAATTCCATAACCTTAGCCTCATAAATAGCCCCAAAAACTATCTCTAAATCAGAAGTATCATTAATCAAGACATCCCCATCTATATCTTTTGCCCAAAGGGTAGGACGAGCAGATAAAATGTACTCATGCTCATCACTTTCTCCGTCGAGTATTACTGTAATGGTTTTTCCTATCATCTTTTCTAATGAGATTTTGGTAGTCTCATTGGCGATAACTTCCAATACTTCGACTCTATCTTCTATCACCTCATCTTCTATGGGTTTCATGGTAAATGCAGGAGTGGTCTCTTCGTTGGAGTAGTAGAAGACATTGAAACGGTCAAATTTAAACTCACGCATAAAGTCACAGACTCGCTCAAAAGCTTCATCACTCTCTCCAGGGTGACCTGCGATAATAGAGGTTCTAATGAAGGCATCTTTTTTAGATTTCATATGCTCCAATAGTTCGATGGTCTTTTTCTCTCCAAAACCTCGTCTCATTAGTTTTAAAATTTCATCGTCTATCTGTTGAATTGGCATATCGTAATAGGTCTCAAAGACTTTAGAGTCGGCAATCGCATCAATAAGTGCAAAGGTAGTGGTACTAGGATAAAGGTATAAAATACGTGCTACCTTAACACCCTCAATCGCTTCGACTCTGTTGATAATATCAATCAATCCATCTTTTAGTCCAATATCTCTACCATAACTAGAGGAGTCTTGAGAGATGAAGCTAAACTCATAAAACCCTTGTGTCACCAATGCTTTGACCTCTTTTTCTATTGAAAGAAGCGTTCGTGAGTGAAGTTTGCCTTTAAAACTGGGAATGGCACAGAATGAACAGGTCTGATTGCACCCCTCTGCCATCTTGATATAAGCATGGGTGTTAGAACCTGTAATCACTCGTCCTGCATTCTCATTAGCTAGGTAAACTTCAGGAGAAAAGGTCGCCCCTTTTTTCTCTGCGATGAGCTTGTCTATCTGTTCATAGTCTCCCACCCCAGTAAAGATGTCTACCTCGGGTAAATCACGTTGAAGCTCCTCTTGGTAGCGTTCGGTTAGACAACCACTTACCACTAAAATAGACTCCTCTTTACGCTCATCATGAAGGTTTAAAATGGTGTTGATACTCTCCTCTTTGGCAGCATCTATAAAACCACAAGTGTTGACGATAATTACATCAGCCGTGGTGGCATCATCAGAGACTTCATATTCTCTAAGCCGTCCCAACATCACCTCGCTATCGACAAGGTTTTTAGTACATCCTAGGCTTACGAGGTGTAGTTTTTTATTTGACAAATTTAGTTCTCCGATTGTTAGGAAATATTTTTTGTCATTGTACCTAAAACTACTGAATTAATTAATATTTAATAAAAACTTAAGTATAACATTATATAACAAATTTAATTATAAAAGGTGTATCGTAATGAAAAAGATTTATTTAATATTGATTCTTTTAACCTTGATACTTGGAGCTGAAAATAGTCGATTAGAATTAAATAAAATTATTCATAAGGAATTTCAAGCAGAATCTCTGAAGCGAGGAGTTATTGCACTATCAGCACACAACAAAATGCTTTCTCAAAAAATATCAAAAGATGTAGTGATGATTGCTAATGGTGTTGATGTTGAGAACCATCGTCAAGATTTAATACGTTCAACCCAGATATTTAATGACTTTTTACTTGCCATGTATCGGGGTGATGCAAAACGCCATATAGAAAAAACTACCGATGAAACAGTGCTTCAGGAGTTGGGTCAGATAAAAGATGAGTGGAAAAAATTCTGTCTTCATGTTTTAAAATTTTATAAACAAAGTGAAATGATTGATCAAGATTCCTACCTCTATATTATTAATAACAATGAAAAACTTTTACGCCTTTCTCATAAACTAACACAGACATTAAAAAGTAAAAGTAGACTTAATATTAATTTTAATAAGGTTATAGAACATACGTTAAAAATAGCCGACCGACAGAAAATGCTCACACAAAAAATGTTTAAAGAGAAATTTTTGGTCTATATCAAAGAGGACAGTAAACGAAATAGCGTTCGATTACGGGGAAGTCTAATTCTTTTTAAAAATGGTCTTCTTGGACTGATTAATGGTGATAAAAAACGGGGTTTGGCAAAAGTAACCGATCTAAAAATTCAAGAAAAGCTTCAAAAGATGTGGAGTTTATATAAAGAGGTAGAGGAGTTTTATCTTCATGAGGGAACCAAAGAGGGTGAAATAGAGAGACTTTCAACTATTGAGAAAGAGCTTCTTAAATACTCTACCGAGATTGTTACCATGATAGAGAGTACCTTAGAGTATTAAAGTTATTAGTAGGAGTAAAAAATGTATAAAATAAAATTATTAATTCTAAGCATGATATTGGTAACCACCCTTCATGCTAAGGTCGACACCACAACAGGTTTGATTATTGATGAAGGAATTAGCGACATAAAAGAGCATTGTACCATCTGTCATACAGGAAGATTTATTGTTGTCAACGGTGGGAAAAGAGCTTTTTGGGAAGGAAAAATTATCGCCATGCAAGATGGTTTTGGACTGTGGGATTTAACCAATGAACAGAAAGATAGAATTTTAAATTATTTAACCAAAAACTACTCGAAATAGGTAAATATTTTTATTGACGAGTAAGTCATATTGGCTATAATTCAAGAAATTGAAAGGTTATTAATGCAATATTTAAAGCAATCTCTACTCATTCTAACAGGAGTTTTACTGTTGGGTTGTGGCTACAAACCATCATCTCACTTCACCCCTAAAATTATAGGTGAAAAAGTCTATACCGAAGTAGAGGTCTCACTCTCTGACCCTGAAAATACGGTTCTGACCAAAGATGCATTAAACAGAGCATTACTGAGTCGATTAAAAAGTTTAAGCACCTCTAAAAAAGAGGCAGACACTCATATTAAAGTAACCTATCAATCTATAAGGTTCAGACCCCTACAGTATAATAAAAATGGTTACGTGGTCTATTATCAAGCCAATATTACTTTACATTTTCAATTAATTAAAGGAACTCAAAAAGAGGAGCGTTCAATTAGAGGAAGATATGAATTTCCCATTCGTCCTAGTGCCATTATTTCAAATGCTCTGCGTTTTGAAGCCATTGAAAAGGGTTCGATACACGCTTTAGATCAGTTCATTGCGTATATCTCTGCAAAAGGAGTTCTTAATCATGCCAAGTAATCCCTCTTTTCAATCATTTATAAATAACAAGCCCCTTTTTTATAAAGAGATTGACCACAAACGGGTACATTTGGCTTATGAAACAGTCCAAAGTTATATTCAAAAGCCTCTAACCATTCATGTGGTAGGAACCAATGGAAAAGGGAGTACAGGGCGAATTATGGCAATGTTGCTTCACCTTCAAGGAAAAAAAGTGGGACACTTCTCTTCACCACATATTTTAAAGTTTAATGAGCGTATCTGGATAAATGGTCAAGATAGCGATGATAAAACTTTAGAAGAAGCACACCAAGAACTCTATGCCATTTTAGGTCAGAGTATCTCTGATGCCTTAAGCTATTTTGAATACACCACGCTCTTGGCTTTGGTTGCCATGCAAGAGCTAGAAATAATTATACTAGAAGCAGGTTTGGGTGGTGAGTTTGATGCCACCAATGTTGCCCCTAAAGCATTAAGTGTTATTACCCCCATAGGGTTAGATCATCAAGATTTTTTAGGAGATACCATTGAGGCTATTGCCACAACCAAATTAAATTCAATAGAAAAAAAAGCAGTTATTGGACTACAAATCAATAAAAAAATTTGTGATATTGCACAAGAAATAACCAATAAAAAGGGGGCTAACCTTTTTACTGTTCAAGAGTTTTTAGCGAATAATTTAAAGGAGTCAGAAGCTGTTTTAAGAATAACCCAAGAGATGGGGTGGAGTGATTATCTTTATGAAAATACACTCTTGGCACTATTTTCTCTTAAGATTCTAAATCTATCTTATAATATAAATGACTTATATAAAATTAAGCTTTTTGGTAGATTTTATCAACTACAAAAGAATATAATTATTGATGTGGGACACAATCTACTCGCAGGAGAGGCTATTGTAAAATCATTAAAAAAGAAGTATAATAGAGATGAAATTATTTTGGTCTACAACACATTAGAAGATAAAGATTTTAAAGGAATAGTTAAACTTTTTGCTCCTTTTGTAAAAAGAATCGAGATTATTAATATTGATACACCACGAGCTATAGATGCTCATAGTTTAAAAGAAGAAATAGAGAAAAATAATCTTTTATATAAAGTGTTTGAGTCCATTGAACCAGATCAAAAATATGTGGTTTTTGGTTCGTTTTATGTGGTAGAAGCTTTTTTAAAAAAAGTGGATTTCGTTTAATATCACTTTAAAGATAAATAATAATTAGATATAATACTTGATACGTTAAGTATTACAAAGGAAGTAAAATGGCATTTTTTGGTAAAAAAAAGAAGAAACCCGCTTCAGTGAGTTCAGCTAGTATTATCACTCCAGGTACTGCTATCAAAGGTGAAATGAGATGTGAGGGTAATATTCTCATTAATGGAGAGTTTGAGGGGACTATCCTTTCTCATAGTGAAGTGGTTGTAGGAAAAAGTGGAAGAGTAAGTGGTGAGATTGAAGCTCAAAAACTGCTTGTTTCAGGAGAGTTTCACGGAAACTTTATTGGTGAAGTTATTGACATAATGCCCTATGGGAAAGTCTACGGTGATGTAAAAGTTAATAATATTGTCATTGAACCCAATGCTGTATTTGAAGGTGAAACAAAAATTGTTTCAGGGCGTATTCGACCGAACAATAATGCAACAGATGTTCATATCTCAGAACCAAAAAAGCTAGGCTACTAAACAAGACATCAATGAAACAAAACGAACTATATGAGTATCTCTTAAATGGGGATACTTCTTCTAATAATAAGCTTCTTTTGATTTGTAAAAATGACAAAGAGGCACAAAAAACTGCTGACACTGCTACTCTTTTAAATTACCAACCTTTTATTTTACCCGATTTACGACTCTCGCACGGTGATGATTTGCGTTCATTTCAAGTAGAAATGTATGAGTTAATCGAGGCACTACATGGTTATTTTAACTCTAAAAAAAAGAGGGTTCTTATCGCTCCTCTGCGTACACTGCTTATGCCTCTGCCCAAAGAGGAGTTTTTCCCCACAATAAATCTTGAATTTGCATCGACCATTAATTTAAAAGAGTTAAAAGATAAACTCTACTGTTGGGGTTATCATTCTGTAGATATTGTTACCCAAAAAGGTGAGGTCTCTTTTCGTGGGGATATTATTGATATTTTTTCTTTGGGTGGAGAAGAGGCGTATCGACTCTCTTTGTTTGATGAAGATATAGAGAGTATACGAGTATTTTCTATTGACACCCAAAAGAGTGAGCAAGAAGAGATAGAGTCCATAGCAATTATTCCTACACAACTTGGGTTAAATCAGGAGCAGTATAAGGCATGGAGACAACGCGTTGAGTTAAGCTCTTTGGATAGTTTTGTTAAAGATATTGATAGCTTAGGTTTTTGGTATCTTAATGAGCTAGGAGATAACTATGTAACCTCTTTTAATGCAATATTCTTGGCTTCTATGCATGAGGAGTTAGAGGAGATTTATAGTTTGGATAAACCTCTGATTTATCAAGAGGATTTCAACTTACCTATTGTCCCAAAAGCCAAACGATTCAGAGAGTTAGAGGTAATCAACCCCAATGCTGTTATTAAATCAAATAGCCATAAAAAGATAACACTTATTGCTAAAAATGAGTCGATTATTCGTGGAAGTGAACTGCACTCTTTTGAAAATATGGAGTTTGTTTATAAAGATATTATTGTCAACCTTATCTCGGATGATGAAGTGATTATCTCGCTAAACAAGCCCATCAAAAGAAAAAAGGTCAAAAAAGCGAGTATTATCTTAGATGAATTAAAACTGGGTGACCATGTGGTACATGAAAACCACGGTGTTGGTCTTTTTAAAGGGGTAGAGAAACGCGTGGTCTTAGGAGCAACGCGAGAGTTTGTTCTAATTCAATACCAAAATGAAGAGATGTTGCTTATCCCTGTAGAGAACCTCAATGTCATTGACCGATATGTGGCTGATAGTGGGGGATTGCCTATTCTTGATAAGATGGGCAGAGCAAGTTTCAAAAAACTCAAAAGTAGAGTCAAAGAGAAACTGTTTGCCATCGCCTCAGAGATTATTAACCTCTCGGCTCAACGACACTTGCAAAGAGGAATCAAACTAAAAAGAGATTTGGTTGAGCATCAAATCTTTATGAGTGAAGCAGGATTTATCCACACCGAAGACCAAGAGGAGTCTATTAACTCGATGCTAGAAGATATGGCAAGTGGGCGAATGATGGACAGACTGCTTTCGGCTGATGTTGGTTTTGGAAAGACAGAAGTAGCGATGAATGGGATGTTTATCGCTTATAAAAATGGCTATCAATCTATGATGGTGGCTCCTACTACACTGCTTAGTTCACAACACTTTAAAAGCATGAAAGAGCGATTTAGCAAGTATAATATTAAAATAGGAAAACTGGACAGATTTACGACAGGTAAAGAGAAAAAAGCTCTGCTAGAAGCATTAGAAGATGGTCGAGTAGATATGGTGGTGGGAACCCATGCTTTGCTCAAAGCGAAGTTCAAAAACCTAGCCTTTATCATTATAGATGAAGAGCATAAATTTGGAGTCAAACAGAAAGAGGCACTCAAAGAGATAGCCATCAATGTTCACCTGCTCTCTATGTCTGCAACCCCAATTCCACGAAGTCTTAATATGGCTCTTTCACAAGTTAAATCTTTTTCAGAAATTCTAACCCCACCAGTCAAGCGTCAAGGGGTACGAACCTTTGTAAAATCGTATAATGAAAAAATTATCAAAGAGGCGATAACGCGTGAAATGCGAAGAGGGGGGCAGATATTTTATGTCTTTAACTCCATCGCCCAGATTGAAGCAAAGCGAAAAGTGCTTTTAGATTTGATGCCAAAGCTTAGAATTTCGGTATTGCATTCCAAAATATCAGCCAAACAGACCGAAGAGGATATGGAACTCTTTGAAGCAGGTGAGTATGATGTAATGTTGTCTACCTCTATTGTTGAATCGGGAATTCACATGCCACAAGCCAACACCATGATAGTCGATGGGGCAGACCGATTTGGTATCGCTGACTTGCACCAGTTACGTGGACGCGTAGGGCGTGGAGGAAAAGAGGGCTACTGCTATTTTATGGTCGAAGATAAAGAGTATCTTACCGATAACGCAAAACGCCGACTTTTAGCCTTAGAGTCTCATTCTGATTTGGGTTCAGGTGCTGTTCTTGCCTTCCATGATTTAGAGATACGAGGTGGAGGAAATATTATTGGTGAAGCCCAATCGGGACACATCAAACAGATAGGTTATTCACTCTATCTACGAATGTTAGAAGATGCCATCAAAGAGCTAAGTGGTAAGGTTGAAGAGGAGCAGTTACAGGTTGATATTAAATTAACGGTGGATGCTTACTTAAATGAAGAGCTTATCGAAGAGGACAGACTACGACTCGAACTATATCGCCGACTATCCCAATGTGAGAGTACAGGTGAGGTCTACGAAATAGAGACCGAGATAGCCGATAGATTTGGTAAACTAGACACCATCTCACGGCAGTTTATAGATGTAATGGTGATGAAAGTCTTGGCACGAGAGCAGAAGATTACCAAGGTGGCAAATGCTGGAGAGAGAGTATTTATTGAGTTTGCTGATGAGGGTAAAGAGAGGGTGATGTTAAAATCTTATAGTAAAGATGATGATGATTTAATTGCGACGGCTATGGGGTATTTGAAAGGGAAGTAATTTTTTATAAAATAATTCTATAATTATCAAGAGATTAGTAGGCGACTGCAAACACCAAAAGAGGAGTATCTTGATGGTGGAGATGTGTTGAAAAGAGTTGATTTGTCGTTGGATGAAAAGAATGTTAGAGAGATAGATAAGAGGTAATTGTTTATGGAAATATTACAATTTGACATAGTTCTATAAAACTTTTAGATAAAATTACATTATTAAAAGTAAGTGAGCATTTATGTCCAATATCATTAAAGCATTCATCAATATAGTAAACAACTATCATGTCAGTATAGAGAATATCACCCAAGGCAATAACCGAGTAAATAACATGGGCGAAGGATTAGAAACTTATATCAAAAATGCTTTTGCCAATACCACAAATGAGATAGATGAACAAAAGAAACTAGAGAGATTAGAAGAAGTATACTCTTACCAAGGCAACAAAAACAATCCACCTGATTTAATACTCAAAAATTCAGACGCAATAGAAATTAAAAAACTAGAATCTAAAAACTCAGCCATTGCTCTAAATAGCTCCTATCCAAAAGCAAAACTCTATGCCAATAGCCCTATGATAACGAAGGCTTGTAAAGCCTGTGAAGAGTGGGATGTAAAAGATATGCTCTATGCTGTTGGCTATGTAAAACAAGCCAATTTAAAATCTTTATGGTTGGTTTATGGAGATTGTTTTTGTGCAGATAAAGAGAGTTATGAGAGAATTAAAAACACCATTTCTAGTGGTATTAATAGCATAGAAGATGTTGACTTTACAGAGACCAAAGAGTTAGGAAAAGTCAAAAAAGTTGACCCACTTGGTATTACAGATTTACGAATTCGAGGGATGTGGCATATTGAAAATCCAAATAAGACTTTTAGTTATATTTATGAGTATGATGAGAGTAAAGAGTTTCAGTTGATTTGTTTGATGAAGAGAGAGAAGTATGATGGGTTGCCTAGTGAGGATAGAGTGGCTTTAGCGAGTTTAGGTGTTGATGGGGTTGAGGTTTTGGATGTTAGGGTTAAGAGTCCTGATAATCCTGTTCGGTTAATGGAAGCTAAGTTGTTGGTTTTTAAAATACAAAAGGAAATTGATATGGATTATCCAAAATATGAATTGATTTTACATAAAAGTTATTATGAGAAAGGTTTTTTTAATTTAGGAGTAAGTGTAGATAGTTATATTAAAGTAAATAATGGAGAAATCACCATTTATATGGGAGAAGAAAAAGAAAAAATAATTGGAAAATTAAATCGTAATGCAAACTTAAATTCTACCCCTAGAATTTTTGGAGGAAATGAACTAAAAAATTGGATTCAAAAAAATTGCAAACTACAAGAAGTAGTTTTTATTTATATTCTTTCTTTGGATAATATATGGATAAAAAAAATACCATGAACATAATCTCCCTATTTTCAGGAGCAGGAGGCTTAGACTTAGGCTTCAAACAAGCAGGTTTCAAAACCATTTGGGCAAATGAGTATGATAAAGAGATTTGGGAAACATTTGAAAAAAACTTCACAGATACTATCTTAGATAAAAGAAGCATAACGAAAGTTCCATCAGATGAAATTCCTGAAACTTTAGGACTTATCGGTGGGCCTCCGTGTCAGAGTTGGAGTGAGGCAGGTAAGTCGCGTGGGATAGAGGATGATAGAGGGCAACTGTTTTTTGAATTTATACGGGTTTTGAGAGATAAAAAACCTCTATTTTTCTTGGCTGAAAATGTATCGGGTATGTTGGCTAGTCGTCATAAAGATGCTTTGGAGAATATAAAAAAGCATTTTACTGATAGTGGTTATACTTTGTCATTTCAGCTTCTAAATGCTCATGACTATAATGTACCACAGACAAGAAAACGGATATTTTTTGTGGGCTATAGAGATGATTTGGGTCTTAAATTTGAATTTCCAAAAGCATTGGAAGAAAAACTATTTTTAGAAGATGTTATTGATGACTTAAAAGATAATGCACTTTCTGCTAAAAACAAAACTTATAGTAATGATGATGAGTGTCAACTTTTTAACCATGAGTATATGACAGGTGGGTTTTCCTCTATGTATATGTCGCGTAATAGGGTTAGAGCGTGGGATGAGCCATCATTTACCATTCAAGCAGGTGGACGACACGCACCACTTCACCCACAAGCTCCCAAGATGGAATTGGTAGAGAAAGATAAGAGGAAATTTGTTGAAGGGTCTGAGGAGTTGTATCGACGGTTGAGCATTCGAGAGTGTGCTAGGATTCAGACATTTCCTGATGAGCATAAGTTTTATTATAAGAATTTGACGGCTGGGTATAAGATGGTGGGGAATGCTGTTCCTCCTAATTTGGCTTTTGTTTTGGCTAGGAAGATTTATGAGGATTTGAGTCAGCTAAGTATTGCTTTTAATGAAGAGTTTATTGTGAAAAACCATAGGGTGGAGAGTAATATAAACAAATAAAATCTTAACAGATAGATTGAAACAGTTGTATCCTTTTGATGAATCTTGTAATTTGACACTAAGTATTTCGTATAAAAAAGATATTGTTTGCAATAGCACTCAAAATGTACATATGAAAAATGTGGGTAAATTTCCTAAAAGTTATCTAAAAATGGAACTTAGAAAAGGGTTGGAGATGATTTATACCTATTATATTGACCTAAGTGAAAATATAGAAGTTGATGACTTAGACGAAGGCTTTAGAAAATTAAAACAAGATTTAATACAAGCAAAAAAATGAACCGACGTTAAGATAGCTATATAATTAAAATTTAACAAAAGATATGGTATTTTTCAACTAAAATATATCTGTAAAGGTTTGAAAATTGAGTATTGATTATAAAGCAGAGATTGAGCGATTAAAAAAGAAATTACCTGTGACCGTTGTAGGGCATTTTTATCAACGAGATGAAGTGTTTAAGATGGCAGACATTACGGGTGATAGTTTGGAATTGGCTAGAAAATGTAAAGTGGATAAAAACCCATGGGTTGTTTTTTGTGGTGTGGGATTTATGGGGCAGAGTGTTAAAGTGATTGCTCCTGAAAAACGGGTACTTATGCCAAAAATTGCTTGTTGTGCCATGGCTCGAATGATTGACTCTTCTTATTTTGATGATTCAGTACAATATATGGTTGATAGAGGAGTTCCTAAAGAGAATATCTTACCAATTACCTACATTAACAGTGATGCCACGGTTAAAGCCAAAGTGGGCGAGATGGGTGGCTTGGTCTGTACCTCATCGAATGCTTATAAGATTATTGAAAAAGGGTTAGAGAGTGGAAAGAAGATTCTTTTTGTTCCTGATCGATGTTTGGGGCAGAATTTTGCAAACTCTATGGGACTTAAATCGTGTGTGATAGGTGAAGGAGAGTGTGACCCAAAAGAGGCAGATGTAATCTGTTTTAATGGCTTCTGTTCCGTGCATCAGCTCTTTACATTGGATGATATTGAATTTTATAGAAACAAATATCCTGGAATTTTAATTGCTGTTCACCCAGAGTGTGACCCTGCCATTGTTGATGCTTCTGATTTTGCAGGTTCAACTTCACAACTTATTAAGTATGTTCAAGAGCTTGACCCTGAACAGAAAGTAGCCGTAGGAACCGAGTATAACTTGGTTAATCGTATGCGTCCTAATGGAAATACGTATGTTCTTTCATCTACCAAGCCAGAGTGTCCTACCATGAATGAGACGACTTTAGAAGATTTGTATTTAACACTTAAATCAATTGAGGATGGACAGCCCATTAATGAGATAGTGGTCGATGCCCATACCGTT
Organism: Sulfurovum sp. UBA1140; assembly: GCA_002311915.1. Classification (GTDB taxonomy): domain Bacteria; phylum Campylobacterota; class Campylobacteria; order Campylobacterales; family Sulfurovaceae; genus UBA1140. The sequence continues at coordinate 13,650 of DCAF01000040.1, forward strand.
AAATATGCTAATTTGGCACTGAGTAGAATGTTGGCTATTAAATAGATGCTAAAAGAGAAATTTATAGAAGATGTTGTTGCCGAAGATATTGGTCGAGGCGACCTATTTAGACGTATATCTAGCACCAAAGAGATTCAAGCCTATATTATTGCCAAAAGTAATGGAGTCTTTGCAGGTCGTGAATATATTGAGGTGTTAGCAGAGATGTTCTCGCTCTCTATTGATTGGAGAGTGAACGATTCAGACAGCTTTAAAATAGGTGAGAAACTGCTTGTTATAAAAGGTTCATCGCACAATATTCTCTCTTTAGAACGTTCTATTTTAGACATGATTCTACATGCCAGTTCTATTGCCACCCTGACAGCCCAATTTGTAAAAAAAATAGAACCTTACGGGGTTAAACTGCTTGATACTCGAAAAACAAGACCCCTGCTAAGAGTATTTGAAAAATATGCTGTACGTTGTGGTGGGGGCATTAATCATCGAATGGGACTTGATGACTGTTTAATGCTTAAAGATACCCATTTAAAAACCATTGACAATTTAAAAACCTTTATGCAAGAGGTACGACAGAAAATTCCATTTACCTCAAAAGTAGAGATAGAGTGTGAAAACCTAGCAATGGTCAAAGAGGCAATGGAGGCTGGGGCAGATATTGTTATGTGTGACAACATGAGCAATGATGCCATTAAAGAGGTGGTAGCCTTTCGAGAAGCACACTACCCTCATATTCTTTTAGAAGCCAGTGGCAATGTATCGTTAGCAACCATTGAGGCGATTGCCAAGACAGGAGTAGATGCCATCTCTTCAGGTTCACTCATTCATCAAGCCAACTGGATAGATCTCTCGATGAAGGTAGAAGAGGGGTAATCATGTCCATTCAAATTAAATCATTAATTGATAAATACAATAAAATAACCGTACTCTCTCATATTAATCCTGATGCCGATACCATCGGTACAGCATTGGGAATATATACCCTTTTAAAAGGGATTAAAAAACAGGTCGAAGTTGTCAATGCAGAGAAGCATCTGCCCAAACACCTTGATTTCTTACCCAATTTTTCAAAAATAAAAAACCAAATAGATTTTGACGACTCGTTAATTATCTCTTGTGATTGTGCCAGTATTGGCAGATTGGGCATTGATTTAAGAAATAGAGATATTGTTAACATTGACCACCACAAAAGCAACACCAACTACGGAATGTTAAATATTGTCAAACCCACCTATCTCTCTGCTTCTCAAGTAGCATTTGAGCTCTTTAGAGATGATTTTATAATGAATAAAGAGATAATCATCTGTTTCTATACGGCATTGGTCTCGGATACGCAATATTTTACAACTAATGGTGTCACTAAAGAGGTTTTTGATGTAGCATCGGATATGATTGCATACGATATTGATATATCTAAGGTGACTTATAACTTAAATCAGCGTCGTTCCTTAACCTCGTTACGCATATTAACCAGTACACTTGGCACTTTAGAGCTTCATCATAATGGTCAGATTGCCACCATGATTGCCAATAGAATCAAAATGAAAGAGGCAGGTGCAGAGATTATAGATACCGTTGGTATGGTAGATCATGCCATTGCTTTGGTAACCGTAAAAATTGCCATTGTATTAATAGAGTTAAAGGGAACCATTCGTGCCTCGATACGTAGTAAAGGGGTTGATGTTTCAGGTTTGGCAGTATCTTTTGGTGGTGGTGGTCACCAAAATGCGTCTGGATTTGAACTAAAAGCAGAAAGCAACAGATTGCTTTTAAATAAGTTATTACAAAAAATAAACAAAATGGAATTATTAAATGAGACGTAGAAGAAATATTTATAGCAAGAAAAAAAGTGGTTCAAAAAGTCTAATGATTATCATATTGGGGCTGATAATTGGTGCCAGTGGATATATATTTACCGCAGAAGAGTTTGAGAGACAAGCCCCTGTTATTGAGGTATCAGAGAATCTCTATTGGAACAGAAGAGACCCCCTACTCGTTAATATTAGTGATGAGACTGGATTAAAGTCATATGAAGTCAAGGTAAGTGATGGAAAAAATATTATTACGGTTGCCAATGAGCTGATTCTTGAAGCGAATCAAAAAGAGCGTACCCTTGAGATAAAATATCCTAAGAAAGCTGTTGATGGAGTCATGCTTGACCCAAAATCAACACAATTCAAAGTACATATTAATGTTACCGATAAGAGCAATTGGAACTTTTTTCAGGGAAACAGTACCGATGCCCTCATAAATGTTAAAGTTGATTATAAACGCCCTGATATTAATGTTCTATCCAACTCCTACTCGGTTACGCAAGGGGGAAGTGGACTGATTATTTTTCAAGTTAAAGATGAAGCACTCAAAGAGTTTCACCTAGAAGCAGGAGGACGAAATTTTAAGGCCGTTCCTTATAAAAAAGAGGGATATTATGCCTCTTTGGTTGCATGGCCATTTAACCAAGAGAACTTTTCAGCACGTATTGTTGCTGAAGATTTTGCAAGAAACAAAAGGGTTGTGAACATACCTTTCTTTACCATTGCCAAACGTTATAAGGTCTCTTGGATTAAAGCCAAAGATAAATTTATTAATGGAAAAATATCGGATTTAGCAGACAGTGACCCACAATATGCACTGATTAAAGATGGGGTAAAAAAACTAAAAGCCATTAATGAAGATATGCGTATGATTAACGAAAAGCTTATTCATACTTTAAGTAAAGAAGTACCCGATGATATGATTGACTCATGGGAAATTAAACCTTTTTATCCTTTAAAAAATGGAGCCAAAGTTGCCAGTTATGGAGATAAACGACACTACTACTATGGAGACAAATCCAATGAGATTTCTCTTTCATATCATGTAGGACTAGATATGGCAAGTACCAAAATGGCACAAATTGTCAGCTCAAATGCAGGGAAAGTGGTTTACAGTGAATACAATGGAATTTATGGAAACATGCCCATGATTGACCATGGATTAGGACTCTATACTCTTTATGGACACTGCTCAAATATTATGGTTCAAGACCGTGACGAAATAACCGCAGGTACTGCCATTGCTCAAACAGGAGTTAGTGGATTAGCACTGGGCGATCACCTACACTTTGGAGTATTGGTTCAAGGAATCGAAGTTCGTCCAGAAGAGTGGATGGATAAAAAGTGGATTCGTGATAATATTGATAAAATTTTTAAAGAAGCCGATAAGATTATTGACGGTATTTAACAACTCCACCCCCTAAAGAGAGGTGGTTTTTCGCTACAATGTGATAAAAAATTTGAACAGAGTTAAACCCTGTTCAAGCTAAAAAGAGGGAGTTTTTACATCATCCCTGGCATTCCACCCATACCTGACATGTCAGGCATAGTAGGCATTGCTGTTGGCTCTTCTTTGACATCAGCAACAGTTGCTTCGGTAGTAAGAAGTAGGCTAGAGACAGAAGTAGCATTAAGAAGGGCTACTCTTGCCACTTTAAGTGGGTCAACGATTCCTGCTTCAAGCATATCAATGTACTCACCCGTAGCAGCGTTAAAGCCTACATTTGGATTATCGTTGTTCATTACTTTATCAACAACCACACCAGCATCGCAACCTGCATTAATGGCAATCTGTTTCATGGGAGCACTGATGGCTCTTAAGATAATCTCTGCACCAATAAGTTGGTCATCAACAAGGTCAATCTCTACTTTTTGACCTGCTTTAATCAACGCAGCACCACCACCAATAATAATACCTTCATCAACAGCAGCTTTGGTCGCACTTAGTGCATCATCAACTCTATCTTTTTTCTCTTTCATTTCGGTCTCAGTCGCAGCACCTACTTTGATAACGGCAACACCACCAGAGAGTTTAGCAAGACGCTCTTGAAGCTTCTCTTTGTCATATTCGCTAGAGGTTGTCTCCATTTGAGATTTGATTTCATTGACTCTAGCTTCGACATTGGCAGGGTCACCTTTTCCATCAACAATAACCGTGTTGTCTTTGTCAATAACTACTTTAGAACACTGTCCAAGCTCTGCTAGGGTAGCTTTTTCAAGTGTCAGACCAAGCTCATCGGTAATCAGTGTTGCACCAGTTAAAATAGCAATGTCATTAAGCATCGCTTTTTTACGGTCACCAAATCCAGGAGCTTTAACAGCAGTGATATTTAGAACACCTTTTAGTTTGTTCAGCACCAAAGTAGCCAAGGCTTCACCCTCTAAATCATCAGCAATAATTACCAATGGTCGCCCTGTCTGTTGAATCTGCTCTAAAACAGGTACAAGGTCTTTAAGCGAAGTAATTTTAGCATCGGTTAAAAGAAGCAATGGATTCTCAAGTTCACAAGTCATCTTCTCAGAGTTGGTCACAAAGTAAGGAGAGAGATAACCACGGTCAAACTGCATACCCTCAACCACTTCTAACTCATCATCAATTCCTTTGGCTTCCTCAACCGTAATAACACCATCTCTACCCACACGCTCCATCGCTTCAGCAATCAAGTTACCAATGGTCTCATCAGAGTTCGCCGAAATGGTTGCTACCTGTGCAATCTCTTTTTTGTTCTGAACCTCTTGACTCATCGCTTTGAGCTCTTTGATAATTAGAGTACAAGCTTTGTCCATACCCCTTTTAATCTCGACAGGATTTGCCCCTGCTGTGACATTTCTAAGACCCTCTTTAAAGATAGAGTGAGCCAAAATAGTAGCCGTAGTTGTACCATCCCCCGCTTCATCAGCCGTATTACTTGCAACCTCTTTAACCAGTTGAGCACCCATGTTCTCTAATGTGTCACTAAGTTCAATCTCTCTTGCCACTGAAACACCATCTTTTGTGATGTGTGGAGCTCCATAAGATTTCTGAATAAGTACATTACGACCTCGTGGTCCCATGGTTACTTTTACTGCGTCTGCCAGTTTACTAACACCTGCGAACAATCCACTTCTTGCTGTGTCTGAAAAAAATATCTCTTTTGCCATTATTTCATTACTCCTAAAATCTCTTTGCTACCCAATACAAGATAATCTACACCATCTAGTGTAATTTCTATTCCACCAAATTTTGAAAATACAACCGTATCTCCCTCATTGATTCCATCTTCTATTGCCAGTTTTCCAACGGCTATAGCTTTACCTTGAAGGGGCTTCTCTTTTGCAGAATCTGGGATAATAATTCCTGATGCTGTTGTGTTGGTTTGCTCAACTCTTCGAATAAGCACACGATTACCTAATGGCTGAAATGACATTGGTACTCCTTATTTTATATTATTTTATTTTTGGCATATTAATATAATTTTCTATAAATCTTGATGATTTTATGTTTTTTTTAAAATAAAGTGTGAAAATCTATTGACAAAGGTTTCTATTTTTGATAAAATGCCGTCTCTTCAAACAATAGGTGGTAAGGTAGCTCAGTTGGTTAGAGCGCTGGTCTCATAAGCCGGAGGTCGAGAGTTCGAGTCTCTCTCTTACTACCACTTTTAAAATTTAAAAAATTACATTATCTTATATTTTAACTATCTCTTTTATGTTAAGCTTAGGTAAAACTATCTGTAACTACTCACCCCATCTTAAAAAATCTCACCCCCAGAAATAACACGAATCAAAGAGTTAAATTCATTGAAGCCTCTCTTACGAGAAGTGTCAATAATAGAACGTAAAGAGGCATAATCCTTAGCACCTTGAAATGACTTGAACTGCCCTGACACTTTAAGCTTAACTTTTACATTTCTAATAGCCCTCTCGCTTCCATTATTATCAGGTGGAATAGTTGGATGCTCTAAAAAGGTTTAAATGTGTTAAGGTGGTAGACTCTCTTACTACCACTTTTGAAATCCCATAACTACGTTCGATACTCAGCATTAATCTTCACATACTCATAACTTAAATCACACCCATAAGAGGTGTAGCTTCCTTCACCCATACCCAAATCACAAACCACTCTAAAGCTATCATTTTTCATGATTTTATAAGCTTTAGCTTCTCGTTCTTTATCTAACTCTCGTTGTTCATTAGAGTAGATAAGTAGATTATCGTAATAAATGGTTAAGGTGCTGTCGTCACATGCCACACCACTTGCACCAATGGTCGAGGCGATTCTTCCCCAGTTGGGGTCTTCTCCGAAAAGGGCTGTTTTAACCAACAATGAGTTACTTAAAGCTCTACTTGCCTTTTGAGCCTCGGCACTGTTTTTTGCCCCTTTGACTTCAAAAGCTACCAGTTTATTCGCACCCTCTCCATCTTTTAGAATCATCATTGCCAACTCGAAGGTCATTTTATTGAGTGCTTCTCTGAATGCCTCTTTGTTGTAGGCTCCTGATGCACCATTTGCCAAGAGCATAATGGTATCATTGGTCGAAGTATCCCCATCGACTGAAATACGGTTAAAAGAGCCTTCTGTGGCTTCGCTTAACAGCTCTTCCATATCGGCTTTGGGAATATTGGCATCGGTGGTAATAAAACAGAGCATGGTTGCCATGGCAGGGTTAATCATTCCTGCTCCTTTACAGATACCTGCTATGTTAAAGGTTTGACCATTGTCTAATTCTATCTGAAAAGACAACTCTTTTTTAAAGCTGTCCGTGGTCATAATAGAACGAGCTGTCTTCTCGGAGTTTTTGGCATTAAAATCAAATGTATCAAACGCCAAGGCAATTTTTTCTTGATTTAAACGATAACCAATCACCCCTGTCGAAGACATAATAGGGTTGTGCAGATTGGTATAAGGCTGAAGCTTTTCAAATAGTGATTCAATATCTTTAACCCCCTGCTCTCCTGTCATGGCGTTGGCATTTTTAGCATTCATTAACACAAAATTTGTCTTAAAGCCCTTTGGATAATTCAAATAGTGCTTGATGGGGGCTGCTTGAAACTTGTTGGTGGTAAAACGTGCCGAGACCTCACACGGCAGTTCTGAACGAATAAAAGCCACGTCTCCATCGACATCACTGCTTTCTGAGTTGGCAGGGCTGGTTTTCATACCAACATTTACACCATCACAGTAGAACCCTTGGACATTCGAGATGCCACCTTTTATTGAAAATAGATTAAACATGTTTCATCTCCTCTGGTTGTGTAGATTTTCTAATTATTTTTTTTGCTTTGCGTATACCTTCGCTAGGACCAATCAGCAACAGTTTACTTCCTGCTGTGATAATGGTATTTCCTTTTGGCATTGGTATAAATCGCCCATCGTTATTACGCAGTCCAATAATGGTCACATTGGCAATCTCTCTAAAGTTAACATCTCTAATTTTTTTAAGTGTTACCCACGATACTTTGGTTACCCGTGCCTCTTCCATATCAAGAGAAGAGTCATGTTTATATAAAAACTCTTGAAGCAGGTTCTCCATATCGGGTCGAATTGCCATCGCATTGATACGTTGAGCCATAATACTCGTGGGCGTGACCACTTTGTCAGCTCCTAGCTTTCCTAGCTTCTCTTCATCACTCGTAGAGTGGGCATTCGAGATAATCAGATAAGAGCGTTTACGACCTATCTCGTTCTGATACAACCGTACCGAAGCAATGGTGGCAATGTTGTCTGCAATGTTATTCGCCAATGTAATAATCCCTTTGGCACTAGAGAGATGAGATTTAAGTATCGCCTCATGGGTATGGGGTTCTGCTTGAACATAATAGGGGTATTTATGCTTAACAGCAATCTCACCTAAACTCTCGCTAGGGTCAATAACCACAAAGGGGATATGACTCTCTCGCAAATATTTGGTCACCTGAATCGTAAACTCATTGTGATAACAGATAACATAGTGCTGTTTTAATCGTGCAATATCATATAACATACGTCGCTCCTTAATGACACTCTGTAACTCTCCTCGGTTTAAAACCTCGACAATAATACCAATGGCAACCGAAAAGATAAGAAATCCAAAAATAATCAGACAGATGGTAAATATTCGCCCCAAATCTGATATGGGTGCCATCTCTCCAAATCCTACCGTAGTAAAGGTAATACCTGTTTGATAGAGTGCATCAATCAAGGACATATCATCAACCAACATATAGCCAAGGGTTCCAAACAACATGGTTAGAACAGTTAAAATTAAGGGGAGTCTAAAAGGTGCTAATAGAACATACAACTCATCGTTAAGAGTTATATGTGGTTTCGATTTTTCTCGCCATCCGAGAAATTTTTGTAGTCTGTTTTGTGAAACCAAAATAGACTACATTATGACTTATGCCTCAGCTGTTTCAGCTGTAGCTTGAGCCGCTTTTTTCTTCATCGTTCTAAGTGTTGAAGCTGCAACTTTAATCTTTTTTGTTGTGCCATCTTCTAAAGTGATCTTTACAGAACGTAAGTTTGGTAGCTGTCTTCTTTTTGTTTTATTGTTTGCATGAGATACATTGTTTCCAACCAATGGACCTTTTCCTGTTACATCACATCTTCGTGCCATGTTATACCCTTTGTAGTCATATTATAAATTGAGATGCTAGATAGTAGCCCTCAGAAAAGTTGTGCGATTATAGTGAAAAGTTGCTTAAAAAGAGATGGTAAAAGGGTTAGAAAGCAGTACAACAAAATCTTCACAATTATTAGATAAGGTAAAAGAAATTCATTAACACTATTAAACTAAGGACATTAAAAAATGAAAAAAACATTATTTGGACTGCTACTGCTTGGAACAACGCTTTTTGCTGAAGTTACTCATGTTCAAGCTACACCTAAATTTATAACCGAAACAAAATTAAAAATCATAGATATACGTACAGAAGGCGAATGGATTCAAACAGGAGTGATAAGAGGTTCTCATCTTATAACTTTTTTTGATGAGCGAGGCAATTATGATATTGAAACTTTTTTAAGCCAACTCGATAACGTCGTAACTAAAGGTGAAAAATTTGCATTGATTTGCCGTACAGGCAGTAGAACAAGAATGATTTCTAACTTCTTAGGTCAAAAAATGAACTATGATGTCGTTAATCTTCAAGGTGGATTAATGAAACTTTTTAGAGAAGGTTTTCAACCTGAATTTTACACTCCAAATCAAAAAAAATAAGTGTGTGGGAGCCTACTCCCACCTATTTTAAAAAATAAATGCTCTCTTCATAAATGGTTCAATCTCTTTAAAACTAAACGCATTACTTGTAAAGTGTTCAAACGCAATAATCCCCTGATAAAGTAACATATCACTGCCATCTTTAGTGGGCTTATGATACTTTTTTGAAAACTTTAAAAAGGGTGTCTCTTTACCATATATCACATCAATACATGCCATAGCATCAGGAATTACTTGTTCTAAAATAGATGCAGGACAGGGTAGGCTATCATCTTCTAATCCTGCCGAGGTCATGTTAACAACAAGATCATAAGGTTCTTGGTATTCAAAGCTATCAAAAGTATAAGTTTTAAACCCCTCTTTTGTATAACGCTCTAAACGATTGGCACTTCTGTTTAACAGTGTCACCGTGTACCCTGCATCACGCAACACAACCGAAGTTGATTGTGCTGTTCCACCTGCTCCTAAAAACAGTACCCGTTTTGCCTCTTTAAACTCGGCTATCGCTTTTAAAAAACCAGGGGCATCGGTGTTATAACCATAGAGTTTTCCCTCTTTTTTTACAATGGTATTGACTGCCCCAACTTTTAGAGCAAAAGCATCAAGCTCATCACATGCTTTAAATGCCTCTTCTTTATGAGGTACGGTAATGTTCGCACCTGTAATATTCAGGTCAAAAAATTTAGCACGTAGCCCTCTGCCATCTTCTAGCTTGTAACGGGTATAACACCCGTTATAGTTTAACCCTTTAAAAGAGAGGTTGTGCATAAGGGGTGATTTTGAGTGAGCAACAGGATTTCCAAAGATGGTAAAGAGTTGCTTCATAGCTTTTCCATATCTTTAATCGTGGCAAGTAATGCACCCAACTTGTTTTGAACCTCTAAATACTCAAGTTTAGGAATAGAGTCTGCGACGACTCCTGCTCCTGCTTGAAGTGTAATAGAGTCAGGCTTTATTAATGAGGTACGTATCGCTATCGAGCTGTCCATCTCACCATTAAAAGCAAAATAACCAATAGAACCCGAATAGAATCCACGTTTGAGTCCTTCGTAACGGGCAATAAGTTCCATGGCACTAATTTTAGGGGCTCCTGTCATGGTTCCTGCTGTAAAAGTGGCTCGAAACAAGTCAAACATATCTTTATCATCAGCAATGGTAGCTTCTACATCGGTAACCATGTGCATCACATGAGAATACTTCTCTACACGCATCATGTCGGTAACTTCTACCGTGCCTACTTTGGCAACACGCCCCACATCGTTACGACCAAGGTCAATAAGCATCAGATGTTCAGCACACTCTTTGGGGTCATTTAACATCTCTAACTCTAACTCTCTGTCTCTTGAGGCTGTTTTACCTCGTTTACGTGTTCCTGCAATAGGACGAAGTAAAATTTTACTATCAGAGAGTCGAACCATCACTTCGGGTGAGGAACCACAAATAGAAAAATCTTCATAATCAAGTAAAAAAAGATAAGGTGAAGGGTTTTTAGAGCGTAACAGACGATAAAAACTCAATGGGTCAATTTGACCCTTTTGGGTATATCGGTTTGAGAGCAAGATTTGAAATATATCACCACTACGGATCATCTCTTTAGACTCATCAACCAAGGCTTTAAATCGCTCTTCATCAATCGAAAAACTACCCTCGCCATCTAAAGAGGCAGGTTTAAGTTGATGTGGTGCAAAACTTTTAGTTAACAATTTCTCTATGGTATTGGTCTGATTGGTATATTTTTCATCGTTTTTAATAATGGTTAACTGAGCATTTTTATGAGAAAAAGCCAAAATAATTGAAGGGCGAACCAAATCTAAATCAGGTGTCTCTAAGGGGTCAATCAATCCCTCCATACTTCTCTTTAGGGTTGGTTCAAACACTTTAACCATATCATAACCGATAAATCCAATAAATCCATCGGTAAACGCAAAGCCTACCTCTGATGCCAATTTTTGATATTTCTGTTGATCAAGATTTTTATAATAGGTTTGTAAAAAGTTAAATGGGTCAGTATCAAGCTTTTTAACCTCTCCTGTTGTATCTTGATAATAGGTTTGATTCTCTTTATAGCTTATACGCTCTTGGGCTCCAATGGTAATAAAACTAAAATTGCCCTCACTGCTGTTGACCACACTTTCAAAAAGCATGGTAATGTCATCTTTAAAAAGTTCTTTAATCTCCATATAGATAGCAACGGGAGTCAGTTGGTCAAAGAGTAATTGCTTTATCATTTAATTATTTAATCTTTGTAATATACGCATCTGGACTAATTGATGCTTTGGCTTTGCTCAAATGATTTTGAGCATCTTTTCGACTATAAAATGGACCAATCAAAACTCTGGTTGCACCCTCTTTGGTTTTAATCTCTTTATAATTAAGTTTAAGTTCTTTAATTTTTCCAATAGCAGTGGTGGTATCTTTAAAAGTTCCTACTTTAATATAGTATCCTCGTGAAGCTTTAATTCGTATACGTGCTGCAGGTGCCGAAGAGGTGTATCTTTTTTTAATAGAGGTTCTCTCTTTTGGAGCCACATACTTAGGTCGAGTATACGTTTTTTTAATTGTGGTTGGTTTTTTCTCAGCCTCATCATCACTTGAACGGTGATCTCGTAAGCTTAACTTCTTTCTTGAGCTGGTATTTCTCTCTGTTAACACAGGTGCTTTGGTCTCGCTTGAACTCAATGCTGCCGTTGTTGCCAATGCAGCTCCTGCCGCTGCAACTCCTGCCACTGCTAGTGTTGAAGCATTAGAAGTGTTGGTTTCAGATGTACCCTCGACAGTGCTTTCAGTTTTAATATAATTTAAATCACTATTTTCATCATCGTTGCCTAAAATTAATTTGGTAATCACAATAGATATAACCAAAATAATAAAAAGTAAAGCCAACAGTGTCAATATATTTTTAAATTGTGCTTTCTTAGAGCTATCGGCATCTTCAATAACGATGTCATTTAAGTTTTTGTTTTCCATGAATGGGTCTCCATTTTTTTTTGAACAAAGTATAACACAAAAATAGTTATTTGATACCGTAAAATCACATTTTTTGCGTAGGAAGTGTTACAATATTGTAAAATTTTGGTAAATTTTGGGTTGGAAGTATCTTGCATCTTTTAGATGACTTCATTTCCAACATTGTTTCTATTTTTTCGGTCTCTTGGTAGGCATCCTCTATAGATAAGCTCTCTCTAGGGATAAAAATCTGAACCATATTCTCTTTAGAACCACTGTAAGTAAAAAAATTGTTTAGATGTAAAGATTTTAAAAGGTGTTTTATAAGATGATAAAAATAGTCGCTCTTCTCTTTCTCGTACTCTAATACCAAATAATTTACCACACCATTTTCAACCAAAGGCAGTGCCAATGTTAGCTCTCGATTAAGATGTTGATGAATTAAAATATCGGTTGGGGGAGTCTCTATTTTCTTAAATTTACTGTAGAGTGTTCGATTGTTAAAAGTAATCTTCTCAACAATCGAATTTTTTTGGATATAACAACACTCTGAATCAAATTCTAAATCAAAGATTGTTACTTTCAAGACTAAAAAATAGCTTTATCATAGATAACAAATCCAGAAGCAAGTTCTTTCATCTCATCTTTTATTTTGGCATGAAGTGCTGTATCTTCAATATTTTCAAGAACATCAGCCATCTTGTTGGCAATAATTTCAAACTCTGCCTCTTTCATTCCTCTACTAGTAAGCGCAGCAGCACCCACACGAATACCTGAGGTTACAAAGGGGCTTCGTGTTTCCCCTGGAACTGTATTTTTATTGATGGTCATACCAGCATTTCCTAACGCTGCATCGGCATCTTTTCCTGAGAAATCTTTATCTAGGAACGATACCAAAATAAGATGGTTGTCGGTACCATTACTTACAAGGTCAAACCCTCTTTCTATTAGTACATTGGCAAGAACTTTTGTATTTGCTTTTACCTGTTTTGCATATGTTTTCCACTCTGGGCTAAGGTTATATTTAAAACCTACAGCTTTGGCTGCAATAACATGAACCAGTGGACCACCTTGCAGTCCTGGGAAGATTGCCGAGTTGATTTTTTTAGCAATCGCTTCATCATTGGTCATAATCATACCACCACGAGGGCCTGCTAGTGTTTTGTGTGTTGTTGTGGTAACCACATCTGCATAAGGAAACGGGCTTGGATGCTCATCGGCACAAACCAAACCAGCAATGTGTGCAATATCAGCAAGAAGTAAAGCTCCCACTTCATCAGCAATCTCTTTAAACTTCTTAAAGTCAATCTCACGAGCATAAGCAGAAGCACCACAAACAATAATTTTAGGCTTAACAATTTTAGCAATGTCTAAAACTCTGTCGTAGTTGATGTATCCATCCATCTCTACACCGTAAGTAAAACTTTGGTAGTTTTTACCTGAAAAACTTGGTTTTGAACCATGAGTTAAGTGTCCACCATGGCTTAAATCCATACCTAAAATTTTATCACCAGCTTTTAATAACGCTGCGTAAACTGCACCATTGGCTTGGCTTCCTGAATGAGGTTGCACATTGGCATAGTTACAGTTAAAAAGTTGACAAGCTCTATCAATGGCCAATTGTTCTACAGTATCTGCATGTTCACATCCACCATAGTAACGTTTATAAGGATAACCTTCAGCATATTTGTTGGTAAAAACAGAACCCATTGCTTCCATAACAGCAGGAAGTGTAAAATTCTCAGAAGCAATCATCTCTAAGTGGTTGGTTTGTCTCTCTAACTCTTGGTTAATCGCTTCAAAAATTTCTGGGTCAAATGTTTCCATTGCGTAACTCATTATTGTCCTTTTTTCTATCTTTATTTTAATGTTGCATTTATATCAAATTTAACTTAAGAGAAGCCATTAAAGGTTGGCTCATTCACGTTTTTTAGCTTGACACGAGTTACAAACACCTATAATTTTCATAATGTGATTGGTCATCTGGAAATTATGCTTTTTAGCAATCAACTCTTGTTGCCGTTCAATGATTTCATCAATAAACTCTTCAATACCACCACACTCCAAACAGACCAAATGATCATGATGCTCTCCTAAGCCAAACTCATATTTTTTTCCTTGAGTACCAAAAGAGATAGAACTCACAATATTCGCATCTTCTAATAGCGTTAAAGTTCTGTATACCGTAGCAATGCCCAATTTTACCTCGGGGTAACGCTCTTTAATCAAATTATAAATATCTTCAGGAGTAAAATGACCCCGATTATTATAGATAATCTCTACAATAAGTTCTCGCTGTTTGGTATACTTTAAACGATTTGATTTCAACAGTTTTTTGAAGTTTTGAAGTACCTCATCATACGTCATGTTATTGGCTTCCATTACGCTCACTCATATTCACATCAAAAGAGACATTTAAATCAATAGGATTTTGAATTGTACTGTTGGATTCTTCTTTCACACGTTCTGTTCTTGCTTTCATATTTAACAGTTGCGTCCCTATATCACTTAAAATAGGAAAGGCTTGGCTATTGGCATAATGTTTTGAAAACTTTTCAGAAAGAAACTCCGAATTTTGAACCCCCACCACAATAAGGGCAAAAATAGCAGTGTATCGTGTTGCTGTTAGCATATAACCCAACACACGACTAAAAAAGCCAACAGAGTCTGAAGAGACTTTATCTACAATCGAAGCAATAAAACTCAACAGCATCCAAATCCCCAACAAGACAGAGATAAAGCCAATAAGTTTCAAAGCAGGTTCATGCTCAACAGGAAAAATATTGGTATGGATAAACTCTCCAACAGTAGTGTTAACCCTTGCCGCAACGGCAAGACCACCAATTAGTCCAATAAAATTAAAGAGTTCTTTAGAGAACCCATTGACCAGACCTTTTATACTTAAAAAAAGAATAAGTCCTGCTATGATTATATCAACCGTGTTAAAATCCATCATCTTTTCATACCTTATAAGAACAATTTTTAAAAAAATTATATCCTAACTTTATAAAGACAACACTTTATAGGGCTGTTTTTTTGTGTTTTAGTGTTTATCTAAAATTAATGTTCTTTTTTAGCTCATCTGGCTTATTTGAGTATTGTAGAGCGTGTTCTTTTGAAATAAGACCATTCTTTAAAAGCTTTAACATCACCTGTGCTTGTGTCTGCATTCCCGTCTCTCCTTGTCCTAGTTGCATTTGTGAATAGAGTTGATGCACTTTATTTTCACGAATAAGGTTGGCAATGGCATGATTGGTGGTCATAATCTCGGGAACAGCAATCCGTCCACCACCTTTTTTGGCTAACAGAACTTGTGAAATAACTGCCACCAACGAAGTAGAAATCATGGCACGAATCTGCCCCTGCTCATCACCAGAAAAAACATCAATAATACGGTTAATCGTACCAGGGGCTGAATTGGTATGCAGTGTTCCAAAGACCAAGTGACCGGTTTCAGCAGCAGTTAGGGCGGCTTCAATCGTCTCTTTATCCCGCATCTCCCCAATAAGAATAATATCGGGGTCTTGACGCATTGCATATTTGAGTGCTTTAGAAAAACTTTTGGTATCACTGCCCGTTTCTCGATGAGAAAAGACACATTTTTTATTTTGATGAATAAACTCAACAGGGTCTTCTACCGTAATAATGTGCTTATGTTCTGTTAAATTAATCTCATTAAGCATGGCGGCCAAGGTGGTTGATTTACCCGAACCCGTGGGTCCCGTTACCAAAATTAGCCCCTTCTCTCGTTTAATCAATTGCTTATAAATTTCAGGAGCATCCAAATCATCTAAGGAAGGTATAGTGGTAGGAATAATCCTAAACGCTGCGGCAATGTCACCGAGTGTTCGATAATAGTTGGCTCTAAATCGTCCAACCCCTGGCAGAAGCAGGGCAAAGTCAAGTTCAAGATTTTCTTCAAAATATTTTTTCTGTTTTTCGGTCAGCAGTGCATACGTCATCTCTTCAATATCTTCACCCGTTAAAACAGGTAAATTAACTGCTTTTAATGAGCCATCTATCCGAATTTGGGGTTCGGAACGACTCACAAGGTGCAGATCAGATGCACCATGACTTACAACGCTTTGTAGTAATTTTTTTATATCTATAGCCATATTATCTCTTTTCTTTATTGGTTAAGACAATAATAGTGCAAAAACTCTTTATATTAATTTAATATTAAAAAGAATATTTAATTTTTACTCAATAATTTTTGGAACAATAAAAAAATCATTCTCGGCATTGGGTGCGTGAGCAAAAATATCTTTAGAGACCTGAGGATTGGTAGAAACAACATCTTCTCTCATTGGTGTACCACCATCAAGTGTTGAAAATGAAGCATCCAAATGGTCAGTATTTAACTCTGCTAAGTTTTCAATATATGCCAATATTTCTGTTAGCTGACCTGCCAACTCCTCTTTTTTATTTTCTTCTATCTTTATCATAGAGAGTTTTTCCAATTTCTCTAATACAGTGTTATCTATAGTCACACTAATCCTTTATATTTTATTAGTTTAGTTGGTCGCATTATATATTAAAAGAGTTTAAGATACTATATATCAAATATTAAATCAGGAGTCACCTATGATGCAACAGTTAGATATGAGTTCAAAAGAGTTTTTACACGAATTAGAAAAAACTAAAAAATTCACCGATAAAGTTTGTAAACAGTTCGGTTGGGAATATCACCCAATGCACGATGTCAACGAAGGAGTTCAATTGGGACTGGCACGACATCGACTGCTTTATGGTAAACGATTTTGTCCTTGTTATATGGTAGAAGCAGATGAGCAAAAACCAGGAAAATACAAAAGTGTTGATGACCGTGTTTGCCCTTGTCCACAAGCCATTAATGATGAGCTTCCAAATGAAGGAAAATGCCACTGTGGAATCTTCTGTACTCCTGAGTATGTGAAAGCAAATCCACTATAAAGCATTAAAAAGTAGAAGCCTCTGCGTTCCTTTTCCAATTTGATATGCTTTGACAACTCCACCCCCTAAAGAGAGGTGGTTTTTCGCTATAATGCTATACTTTATCAAAAAGTAGAAAAGAGAATGCAAAAGTTACCCATAGGAATTAGTGATTTTAAAGAGTTGATTGAAGAGAATATTTTTTATTATGCTGTTCAACAGATTCAAGAGAAAGCCTACACGGCTCTAGTAAAAAAAAGAGGTTACCAAAATATTCTAGCATTTGGAGTGGTGTTTGATGGTAAAAGGGTTTGGGTTAAATCGGTATAAAAATCAGAAAACTCTGCCTCTGTTTTTCAGGCGTAAACGCTCCGTTTCCGAAAATTCAGATGGCATAGTAGGAACCGATGGCTTCAGCCTCGCCTTAATTCATAAACATTAAACCAAACTCCTCAACTTCTAAATTTTCCGACATCTTAAAATAATCTGCTCACAATCCTCCAAAGTAAAAATAGCCTCTTTTTTTGTTTTGGAATCTATAGCAAACCCAACTTTATTGGTCGTATTATCTTGCATCTTTACCTTAACCCCATTTTCAACAATCACAAAATCATCAACCGTAAATTCTCTGTTACCCAACACAATATCTACCGTTCTCCTTTTGAAAACTATTTGGTTTTTTATAAAATATTATTCGTAGGTTCGGTAACACCGAACATTAAAAGTTTAATTAGCCAAAGAGGTTTTTTATTTTGAATATAGATGTTCGGTGTTACCGAACCTACTTCACAAAAAACTCATGTTTGCCCATCATTAAACCACTATCACGACGATTTTTAACAGAAATATTTTATAATTTTTATGTATAATAGTAGATTATAAAATTACATAAAGGTTAAAACAGTATGAGTGAATTATTAAAAAAAACACATGTTAACTCTAATGAGTTAACAGCCCTATTAGAGGCACGTGCAAAGGGTGAAGCTGATTTTATACTCGTCGATGTACGAGAACAGATGGAGTATGATATGGGTCATATTAAAGGCGTGGATATGCTTAAACCCACCTCGACCTTTCAATCATGGGGCGAGAACTTCTTGAATGAAAACCGAGATAAAACGGTTATTTTTACCTGCCGAACCGATCACCGAAGTGGCAATGTTCAACGGGTCTTTCAACAAAATGGTATGACAAATGTCATCAACCACTCTGGTGGAATTGTCTCTTATCGTGGAGAAATTGCGAAACCATAAGCCCCTCCTTTTGATAACTATTATAAAGCATTGGCTATAATTCAAAAAATCAAAAGGGACTTTATGCAACACCTTGTAGACACCAATGACTTTAGCGAACAACAGATAGCACAAATCATATCCGATGCCAAACAGTTTAAAAAACAGATGCCAACTGCCCTACTTCGGGATAAACTTCTTATTACCCTATTTTTTGAAAGCTCCACCCGTACCCGAAGCTCTTTTGAAGTGGCTGCCAAACGACTTGGAGCCTCGGTGGTACATCTTGACCCCTCTAAAAGCTCTACCACCAAAGGAGAGAGCCTAGATGACACCTTTGCCAACTTGTGTGCAATGGAACCTGATGGGGTGATTATTCGTCATGCCTACAACGCTACGCCTCAAAAACTTGCCAATAAAGAGCTTACCCCTGTTATTAATGCAGGAGCAGGAAACTACGCCCATCCTACTCAAGCACTGCTCGATTACTTTACCATGTTAGAGCATTTTGGCGACCTTAAAGGTAAAACCATTGCCATTGTGGGGGACATTGTTAGCTCTAGGGTAGCAAGTTCAGGAATTCGCTTGTTTGTTCGTATGGGTATGCGTGTGGTACTCGTTGCTCCCCAACCTTTTATGCCCGATAACGATTTAGAAAAATTTGAACACCTTGATGAGATTATTGACCAAGTAGATATAGTCATGAGCCTACGCGCCCAACTCGAACGCCATAAAGCCCCTATTTTTGAAGATTATGAAGAGTATGCCAAAGAGTATTGTATTACCAAAGAGCGACTGGGCAATAGAGATATTCTGCTTCTTCACCCAGGTCCTGTAATGAGAAATATTGACATATCTAACGAGATGCTTGAAGACCCACGATGTAAAGTGCTTGAACAGGTTAAAAATGGTGTTTATGTCCGTATGGCAATACTTAAGTCGATTCTACTTGATAATTAATGGACAGAATCACGCAACTTGCAAAAAAGAGAATCCCCTTTCTCTTTGTTCTCTCTTATGATCTTCAACAACGACATGTTCAACCCCTTAGCCAACTCGATAACGATATTTTTTTTAAAATAGGCAACCAACGCAACTACCCAAGAACCCCTTTGAAGCAGACATTTCAGTTACAAAAGAATCCATTAAGCTTTAAAGCCTATCAAGCCTCGTTAGAAAAAGTGCTAGAAGAGATACGTTCAGGCAACACCTATCTGTTGAACTTAACCTTTAAAACCCCCATTGAAACCAACCTCTCACTTCAAGAGATTTTTACTTATGCCAAAGCAAAATATAAACTCTATTTTAAAGACCAATTTATCTGTTTCTCTCCTGAAAAGTTTATTGAAATAGAGGGCAACACCATTGCCACCTACCCTATGAAAGGTACAATTGAAGCCACCCTTCCCAATGCCAAAGAGCAGATATTGTCTAACCCTAAAGAGATGGCTGAACACACCATGATTGTGGATTTAATGCGTAATGACTTGGGTATGGTCGGTAAAAATATTCAAGTCAATAAATTTAGATACATCGAGCAGATACAAGCAGGAGAGAAACAACTGCTTCAAGTAAGCTCTAAAATCAGTGCCAAACTGCCCGATAATTGGCGTGACAATTTAGGAGATTTACTTAAAACGCTTCTTCCTGTGGGTTCTATTACGGGAACACCCAAACGCAGTACCGTAAATATTATTAACCATATCGAAGATTATAAACGGGAATTTTATACAGGTATTTTTGGTATTTTTGATGGTAGAAATCTATACTCGGCAGTAATGATACGCTTTATTGAACAAGAAAATAGCAAACTCTATTATAAGAGTGGGGGAGGCATCACCATTGATAGTGATGCCAAAAGTGAATACCATGAACTAATAGATAAAATTTATCTGCCACTCTAAATAAGCTTATTTATAAGCATTTGTTACTAAGAAAGCATCACCAAATTGACCCGAAGCAATCGCACTTCGTGCCTCTTGTTTAGTTGAGAATCCAATTAAAATAGCTTTATACCATGTTTTTCCTCGAACTTGTGCCGTTTTAACCAGTGCTGTATATCTTCCACCTGCTCTCTCTGCTGCATTTCGTGCTGCTTCTCGGGTAGAGAAAGCACCAACCTGAACACCAATTCCATTATTCGCTCCTAATGCTCCTGATGCACCAGAAGAAACAGGGGGTGAGTAGGGTGCTGATGTACTAGAAGAGCTATAACTTCCCCCACCACTTGTCTCAGAACCACCGACAATAAAAGCACCAGGGAAACGGTTCGCAGCCAATCGTTTTGCCTCGGCTCGACTCGGAATACCTGTAACAATGACCTTGTTTATGGATCCTTTTTTTACATAAGCACTATATTTAGGGTCTAAACTTAGACTGTTTTTAAACTCTTCTGCTGCAAAATAATCTTTAAGGGCAGCAATCTGAAGGTGAATTCCACCACCACCACTTGAGTAAGATCCTTCGATAGTATAGGGTTGACTACTGCTACTTCCTCCACTACTAACACTGTCATAAGGATTGCTACTACTGCTACTACTACCATAGGGGTCACTGTAAATCTCTCCACCACCTGAAGTGCCTCCTGAAGAGTACGGATCACTATAGGGGCCACTACTAGAGGCAGGTGTTGGACTGCCCACGGCTGGTTCATAATGACCTGTTGAAATAACCGTACCATCTGATACCGATTCACCATAAACTGTGCTACTACTTGTCGAAGCTGGATCTTCATAGATTATGGGGGCAGAGTTCTCATAAATCACAGTTCCTGCTGCTTGAGTATCATAAGTACCCATAGCTGGGTCATTATAGACAACGGTTGAACCAATGCCTGTTGCTGGAGCCGATACACTAACCTGTTCGGTTGGTTTGACACAACCTGTTGCCAACAGCGATATAACAACTGTTGAAAAGAGTAATCCTCTATTATATCTCATACTATCATCCTTTTTATTTTAATTATAACAGCCTACTTCTATCAAAACTATTAATTTTAACACTATTTCTTTCTATTTTGTGTACGCTCTTTCCTGCTTGAAACCGAAAATCTAAGCAACTCATCGGTGGTATTAACATACTCTGGTATATTTTTAAAAGCAATTTTTAATAGTTTTGCCGTGGTCAACGCATCACTATACGCTCGATGATGTACCTCGGTACCTATCTCTAAAAACTCATTAAGATATGCCAATCCATAACGTTCACTCTTGATGGTACGCCGTGCCAAATTAATCGAACATAAAGTCTGATTTCCAATCGTTCCTAGACCAAAACGCTCAAAAGAGTGGTTTAAGAACCCATAATCAAAATTGGCATTATGGGCAACAAAAACAGTATCTTCTAAAAAAACTCGCAGTTTAGTTAAGACCTCTAACCTGCTCGGAGCATCCACCAAATCAATAAGTTCAATCCCTGTAATTTTGCTAATATATTCGGGCAAAAAAGCACACTCTACAAAACTCTCAAAGTGGTCGATAATCTCTCCATCTTGAAACATTACTGCTCCAATCTCTATCACCTGTGAATTTTCGGGTTTACTTCCATTGGTTTCAATGTCTATTACACAAAATTTCTGCTTCTGATAGGGGGTGGTATACGTTTGTAAACAGTATCCCCGTCCATCTTCAATAATGGGATAACCCGCCGCTTGAAGCAATAAAAAAAGGGTATCACTGTCTTCAAAAAGGGTGGTGTGCTTCGAGACAATTCTGTCGTATGATGCCACCGAAAGTCGCCCCTCATTACGCCTAAAGGCTAAGGTTAACTCTTCATAAACTTTTTGCATAATGAATAAACTTTGTTACTTTATTATAATCTTTTCGACCTTTAATGCGTTCTACACCTGAACTCACATCAACACCATAAAAGTTATATTTTTTAAGCTCAGAAAGATTCTCGGGGGTTAAACCACCTGCGAGTACAATTTTTGAACAATCTACACCATCAAACCACTCCAAATTTAGTCGTTTACCACTCCCCCCATAGCTCTCACAATAGGCATCTACCAATCGGTATCGGTTAGAGTATTTTAAAATATCTTTAGGCTCTTTAGCACGTATAACAGGCAATGACTTTGAACCGATCATGTCCAATGCCTCTTCATCTACCTCAAAATGAATCTGATTGAGTGTTAAACCACAATATTTGCTAATGGTATCTATCGTATCAATCCCTTCATTAACAAACAGCCCTACTCGACCGACAAAAGGTGGCAATTTGTCTATAATTTTTTTAGCATCGCTGGGTGTAATGTATCGCGGGGACTCGTTATAAAATACAAATCCCAACGCATCAGCCCCTGCTTCTATGGCCTGTAGTGCATCGCTTAGATTGGTTATTCCACATATTTTTACACGCATATTATCCCCTTATACTTGTAAAGAAGATATCGCTTTTTGATACCCCTCTTTGTGTCCAAAAACATAAGAACCTGCTACAACTATATCAACACCTGCCTCTTTAAGCTCAAGAATGTTGCCATCATTAACCCCTCCATCAACCTCAATCAGACAGTTAGGATTATGTTGCTCTATTAATAATTTCAGACGCTTTGCCTTGGTAATAACCGATGAGATAAACTTTTGACCACCAAAACCAGGATTAACACTCATCAGCAAAACCATATCAACATCAGCCAACAGAAACTCTATCGCTTCGGGAGGTGTATGGGGGTTAAGTACCAAAGCAGGTTGAATGCCCAAAGAGCGAATCTTCTGTATTAAACGATGGGGGTGCTTCTCTTCTTCGATATGAAAAGAGATATATCGGGGCTTAAATGGGGCAAAAAGGTCAACAAAAAAACTGTTATTTTGAACCATAAGATGTATATCCAATGGCTTGGTTGCCACCTTGGCTACTGCACTTACCACCACAGGACCTATTGTTAAATTTGGAACAAAATGACCATCCATTACATCCACATGAACCAAATCACAACCATTATTACAGATTGCTTTGACATCTTCTGCCAAATGACCAAAATCGGCTGACAATATACTCGGAGCTACCAACATCTAAAATCCTCATTAATAATTTAACTGTTATTATAGCTAAAAGAATTTATATACTCTCGACTTGACTTTTTAGGATATAATAATCTTATGAAACAGATAACAGCATTAAACATACTAAAATCAGGACAAAATGTATTTATTACAGGTTCAGCAGGAACAGGAAAAACTTATCTTTTAAATCAATTTATAGAGTATCTTAAAGAGCGACGGGTTATCCCCACCATTGTTGCCCCTACAGGTATTGCAGCGTCACATCTACGGGGGCAGACGGTACACTCTTTTTTTGCTTTGGGAATTCGTAATGGCATTGATGAAGGATTTGTAGAGTTCTTATTAGAAAACAGCTATCTCAAAAAAAGATTTGCCAATCTTAAACTGCTTATTATTGATGAAGTCTCGATGATTTCTCCTGAAATTTTCTCGGCTATGGACATGATTTTAAAAGGTTTTAAAGAGTCTAATGCTCCTTTTGGTGGTGTGCAAGTGGTAATATCGGGTGATTTTTTTCAGTTGCCTCCTGTCTCTAAAGTTCCCAAAGAGAAACGCTTTGCGTGGCAGTCCCCTGCGTGGAGGGATTTGGAGCTTAAGACCTGTTATCTTGAACAAAAGTTCAGACAAGATGATGATAAACTCATACAAATTTTAGATGAAATTCGAGCTGGAGAGGTCTCTGCCTCTTCTCATAAAATATTTGAATCAAGGTATCACAAAGAGTTAAACAGTAATTTTAAGCCCACCAAACTCTATACACACAATGTCGATGTAGACAGAATGAACCGTGTAGAGTTAGCAAAACTAAAGGGGAGAGAGAAGCTTTTTACCTATGAGTCCAAAGGAAGCAAAAAAAATATCGAAAAAATCTTTAAGTCTTCACTGGTCTTAGAAGAGTTGACACTGAAAAAGAGTGCCATGGTTCTCTTTATCAAAAACAATCCTGAAAAGGGTTATGTGAATGGAACAACAGGTATTGTCGTTGATTTTAGCCCCATTGACAATATGCCCATTGTTAGAACTTCTGATGGGGTAAAGATGAAACTTGACCCAGAAGAGTGGTCACTAGAAAATGATGCAGGAGAAGTTGTTGCCACCATCTCGCAAGTCCCTTTACGTTTGGCGTGGGCAATTACCATTCATAAATCTCAAGGAATGACGCTTGATTCAGCCGAGATTGACCTAAGTAAAACTTTTGAAGTTGGGCAAGGGTATGTGGCTCTTTCACGTATTAAAAATATAGAAGGGTTACGACTGATGGGCATTAATAATATGGCACTCAGGGTCGACCCACTTATTTTACACATAGATGACCGAATTAAAATGGCATCTAAACGCGCCTCTGGTGAGATAAACGGTCTCTCTAAAGCCAAGCTAAGAAAGCATTGTGAAGCCTATATAAAAAGCTTGGGTGGAATCACCAACAGTGTTGAGATAGAAGAGGAGCGAAAGAGCATCAAAATAGGGAAACTCTCTGTAAGCAGTTACAAAACACCTACCCACATTAAAACCAAACACCTTATAGAGAAGTCTAAAAGCATTTTAGAACTGGCAAAACATCGAGGGGTCGGTCGAGGAACAATTATTAACCATTTGACTCTTTTAAGAAAAGAGGATGCCTCTTTAGATTTAAAAAAGTTTAAGCCAAAGGGTAAAGAGTTTAAGGCAATAGAAAAAGTTGTTTTAAAACTAAAAAAGCAGAACCATAAAGATGATTTTTCAGATGATGGACGGTTAAGGTTAAGAGCTATTTTTGATGCGTTAGACGAAGATATTGAGTTTGATGATATTCGGGTTGCTCTGTTGTTTTTAAATTAAGTGTCCATATGTAGGGGCAATCCCCCAGTGGTTGCCCAATATTCAAATTGCCAATGAGTTCAAAACCGAAACATAAATTTATAATAAACTATTTTCGATATTAGCATTCAAAAACTTATTTACAACCACAACCATATTTTTTTACAATTTAAATATGGGCAACCACGGGGAGATTGCCCCTACAGTTTCATTCAAAAAAAGATTCAATCATCAACGCCAAATATTTAATCAAAAATCAAATCACTCTCCTCCTCTAACTTGCTCATATCAACAATACTAAAAAGCTCATTTTTATTTGGCAATCTCCAATCACTCTTCCCACCCAAACTTAACTTTTCACAATAAATTATACCAAAAACATATCAAACTGTCATGTATGTTCCGTAACACCGAACCTACTGAAGCCGTCGATTCCTACTTTGCCATTTGCATTTTCGGAATCGGCGTGTTTACAACTCCATTAAATCCTTCTCGCACTTGGCTACAAACTCTCCTTGAATGGTAGCCATGGCAAGGTTTACCTCATCTATTTTTATAATGATTTCATCAAAAAGCATTACCTGTTCACCTCGTAGATTAACGGTGACTCCTTGTATCTCTGCATCAAGAACGGCTTTAGCATTCTCTCCTACTTCAATAACGTGGGCGTTGAACTCTTTGCCTTTCTGTTTCTCTGCCCATCTTGCAAATTTTCTGTCTCTAAAATCCCATTCGGCTTTGGTTGATTCTCGTTCAAGTTCCGAGACCCTTGCACATAAGGGTTCAACGTTGCGTAGCAGATATTCATGCTCCTCTTCATTTTCGCTCAACTGTGACTTGATAAGACGGTGTAGAATAAGATCCGAGTATCGTCTTATGGGTGAAGTAAAATGCGAATAGTGAGAAAAGCCCAGTCCAAAGTGACCTTCGTTCTTGGCTGAATAGGTCGCTTGTTTGAGTGATTTAATAATCATGCTGTCAACTTCAGAGGCAATGTTCATGGTATCTGCCTCTTTTTGAATCGCTCTAATCAAAGAGGGGCTGTCATCATATTGGGCAACAAAAAGACCAATAGAGGCAAGTTCTTCTAACAGCTCTTCAAGCTTTTTTAGTTGTGGGGGGAGGTGGACTCTAAAGAGACCATACTCAAATCGCTTGGCCGAGGCTTGATTGGCTAAAAGCATACACTCTTCGATAAGTGAGTGGGCAGGGGTTCCTGTCTCTACTTGGGTTTTGGTCAGTTCATGACCTGCATTAATGGTCAGTTTAATCTCTTCGCTTCTAAAGTCAAAACCAAATCCTAAACGTTTGTTGCGTAATTTTTGGGTAATTTTTTGAAGAGGGAGCAGAAAGTCCAAGATTTTTTTCTCGTGAGTGCTGGTGATATATTTTCCATCACTTTCAATAATTCTGTCTATCTCGTCATAATTAAAGCGTCGTTTCGAGTGGATAATCGCTTCAAAAAACTCCTCTTTAATGGGCAATAGAGTTTTAGAATCAAGGGTAATTTTTGCCACAAATGCCAATCTGTCAACATGAGGTTTAAGCGAACAGATATTTTCACTAAGCTCTCGTGGAAGCATGGGGAAGGATTTGTGGGGAAAGTAGGTGGTGAAGCCTCGCTGTTTTGCCTCTTGGTCGATGGGTGAGAAGTAGTCAATATAGTGGCTCACATCGGCAATCGCAACATAGAGTATATGTTCGGTGGTATCAAAGTAGATGGCATCATCAAAATCTTTAGCCGTTATGGGGTCAATGGTACAAAAATCTAAATGACACAGGTCAATACGCTTGGTATGTTCTGTGGCTGTAACGTATGATTCGACCTCTTTGGCTTGGCTTAGGCAATCTTCTTCAAAAAGATTGGCTCGGTTAAAGAGTGCTAATGAGATTTTTTCATCAACTTTAGGGTCGCCTAAATGACCAAAGACCTCTAGCACGTTATCGGTTTGGGTATCTACTTTAAGTACCGTTCCTTGCTTAAAAGCTTTTAAGTCCATTCCCTCCATCACGGCATGGGTTGGTAGTCCTGTTTTAATATTGAGTATCTCAAAAATATTTGATTCGTTACGATGGGTGTAGACAATATGGAAAAGGTGGGCTTTTCTAATAATAAGTTGTACTTTTGCCGAAGCCCTTCCACGTCTGGCGATAATGCGTTTAACCACCACATCATCTCCTGCATTGGCATCAAGCATATTGTCAGCTTCTACGATTAAATCTTTCTGTTCTTTGTTGGATGCTTCAACAAAGCCACGCCCCTCTCTGTTCACATAGAGTCGTCCCACTCGATAGAGCGATTTTAGTCTCCATAGCCCATTTATCTCTTCGATGGCTTGGAGTTGTTGCAGGGTTTGAAAGCTGTTTTTATCTTCTTGTTCTAGGTCGGTTTCTAGTAAACCATTGGTGAGTTGTATTGCAAATGGGGACACTATTGAGTCCTTAAAATATTGGTATTGTTTTCGTTTATCATGAAGGTATTGTAGCCAATATTTTTAACTTTTTAGATATAATAATGGAATTTTTAATTTAATAATAATGAACAATGGAGTCTAATTTGAGTATTCAAGATAGTATAAACGAAGCAAAAAAAGAGTTTAGTAGTGACGAGAAGATGTTGGCAAGTGCCTTTAAAATAGAGAAGTTTTATAAAAATAATAAAATAAAAATATTTTCAGTGGTGGCACTGACAATACTCTTTTTTGGTGGAAATGGTGTAATGGGTGTGATTGAAGAGGGCAAGTTAAATACAGCAAATGATGCCTATTTAATATTAACAAAAGATGCCAACAATGCAGAAGCATTGGCAACACTACAATCTAATAATCCTGCACTCTTTGAACTGTTTAACTATAAAAAAGCGATTGACAATAATGATACCACAGGACTTAAAGCATTGATTTCAAGTGAAAATAGTATTATTTCTGACATGAGCCGTTATCATCTAGCAGTGATTGAAGGAACATCGGTAGAGTCTGAACTCTATGGAGATGTGGCGTTGATAAACAATGCTAACCTGTTGATTAAAGAGGGGAAAATGGGCGAAGCAAAAGAGCAGTTGGCACTTATTGATGAGCAGTCACCTGTACATAATATTGCTACCATTATAAAACACTATACAATTAAAGGTCAGTAATGTACCCTAAAATTTTACTCTTAAGTTCAGTAGCACTGTTGTTACTTGCTGGTTGTGGTTCAAAACAATACTACACCCCTGAAAAAACATATGAAGCCTCTTCGTTGTCAGGTGCCGAGGTCATTAGCTTTACACGAGACTCTGCTACATTAAGCAGTGGAGTGACCCTAACCCCAACAAAAGCTTTAACATTAAACCTTGAAAAAGGGTATTATTTTATTAACAGTAGTGTTGGTGGCAGTATTGTTGCCAATAAAAAAGGAGATTGTCAAATTATACAAAAAAATGGCTCTTCTAAAAAAATAAAGCTTCCTCGTGCTTTGGTGGCAGGTACGGTGATTGATAATCAATTGATTTACCTGCTTCAGAACAATCACTTTGGAATCTATGACCTTGCTAAAAACAGTGTTGTTTATAACAACAAAGCAGAAAAAGCACTCTCGATTGATACGCGAATTGCTAACCCACTACAGGTAGATAATTTGGTGGTAATTCCAACCCTTAATGGAAAACTTGTGATTTTGGACTTGGCAACATTTAAAATTTCTAAAGAGATTTATGTAAGTACCGAAAGTACACTCAACAATGTTATCTTTTTAAAGCGTCTAAACAATACACTGGTATCTGCAACCCCTCATAAGGTAATTAGTGTAAGCAATCAAGGTAAACGAGAATTTAAAAGTGCTATTTCTGAGGTTCTTATTAATGATAAGTCTATTTTTGTATTCTCGAAAGATGGACAAATCTCACAACTGGACGAGTCACTTAAGGTCAAAAATCAGAAAAAGTTTAAATTTGCACACTTTTCATTAGCCACAATGGATAACAATAAGATATATGCTTTGGATAAACAAGGTTATCTGATTGTTACAAATAAAGCATTAACCAAAGATAAAATATACAGCTTTCCTGAAGTAGAAGATTACTCGTTTGCTTCGGCTGGAAAAATTTATTACAATGGTAATGTTATTGACTTAAGTAAACTCAATTATGAGTAATCTTTTACAGTAGATGAAAATGATTGTTGAGCTATTACAGCAAAAAAAACTAATATTTAAATCACTTAAGCCCATAGATATAAAAGCACTAAAGAGTCGTAAAAAAATCTCCATCTATCTGGGGGTTGACCTTCAAAAGTATTATGCCTGTATTATTCATATAAAGAAAAAGAGTCGTATTCTAAAGAAAGAAGCAGAAGAGTTAATGGTACTTCATGGTAGATTAGAACGTTATAATGATAGTGCAATAAAGAAGAAATATATCTATATAGAAGCACCCCTCTGCTCTAAAGCTAAAGCTTTGTTAGCAGAGAAGGGGTGGGTTGTTTGGGTGAAAAAAGCGTAAGCCTCTTACGAAAGCATATACGCTCCATTAAACTTCTTAGACCTAATTAGCCTCTTGGCTTCCCAAGAAGTTTTACAGTTAACCACAACTCTGTAGGTGGTTCTCTTTTTACTTTTCGTATACCCTTTTATAATCTGAACATTTTTAAGTTTATGCTTTTTACGAAAGTTATTGGCATACGATTTTTTATAAAAAGAGGCTACTTGTACTTTGTAGTTATTCTTGCTTTTTGCAACTTTTTTAACTCTTTTACTGCGTTTGCTTTTTCGTTTACTTGATGAAACTACTTCTATTTTAACACGACCAACCCCTTTGTCAACCATGCCCAATTTTCTAGCAGCACCATAAGATAAATCAATATCACGTGATGAGTAGAAAGGACCTCGGTCGTTAATACGTACTCGAACCGATTTTTTGGTATCTAGGTTGGTGATTTTTAAAACCGTGTTCATGGCATAAGTTCGGTGTGCAGCGGTCATGTTGTACATGTTGTATCGTTCACCATTGGCAGTCAGTCGCTTATGGAATGGCTTTCCATACCAACTGGCTTTCCCTATTTTGACCAAACCCCTTTTGACATATTTAGGATAATATCTAATCCCTCTATCTTTGTAGGATAAGATATTAATATCTTTTGCTCCCACGGTTGTGGTTAAAATCATGCTTAAGATTAACATAACCAATGTGGTTAAAATTATACTTTTCAACTTCATAGAATAAAAACTCCCATTTTAAAATAAAATACAGAATAATACCTATATAAACTTTCAATAACCAATAAAATATAATTTTTTTAAATATTTTTTATTGACTGTGTAGTTTTGACTTTAACCCTAAGCCTAAAAGACTAAACTTTATTTCCAATATGGACTAAAGCTCTTGAAAAATTATGTAAAATACACTACAATGCCAAAAATATTTTAAACAAAAGGTACAACCACGATGGCAAAACATCAGTTTCAAACAGAGATCGGTCAACTCTTAAAATTAATGACCCATTCACTCTACTCAAATAAAGAGATTTTTATACGAGAGCTTATCTCGAACTCTAGTGATGCTATAGATAAATTTAATTATATGCAACTAACCGATGAGAACTTTAAAGAAGATAGTTGGGTTGGTAAAATTAATATCAACCTTGATGAAGAGGACGGCTCTTTAACTATTGGTGATAACGGTATAGGAATGAGTGAAGAGGATTTAATGAAAAACATTGGAACCATTGCGAACTCTGGAACCAAATCGTTTGTAGAAAACATGACAGGTGATGCAAAAAAAGATAGTAATCTTATTGGTCAATTTGGGGTAGGATTCTACTCGGTATTTATGGTGTCTGACAGGGTTGATGTTATTACTAAAAAAGCAGGTGAAGATCAAGCTTATATGTTTACTACCGATGGTACGGGTGAATTTGAGATTAAGCCTGTAGTAAAAGAGGAGCATGGAACCGTTGTCTATATTAAACTTAAAGAAGATGAGAAAGAGTTTTTAAGTAAATGGCGAACCCAAGAGGTAGTTAAAAAATACTCTAACCATATCGCCTACCCTATTATGATGCACTTTAGCGAAGATGAGACCACAGGTGAGGGTGATGATGCAGTTACTAAAAAAGTAAAAAAATCAGAACAAGCAAACGCGGCAACAGCCCTTTGGACGCTTTCAAAGTCTGAACTTAAAAAAGATGATTATATAGAGTTTTATAAGTCACTCTCTCATGCTGAGGATGAGCCGTTGACCTATCTGCATAATAAAGTAGAGGGTGGACAAGAGTTTACCACACTTTTTTATATTCCCAAAACAGCACCAATGGATCTCTACCGAGCAGACTATCAAAGTGGTGTAAAACTTTATGTAAAACGGGTATTTATTACCGATGATGATAAAGAGTTGTTGCCAACCTATTTACGATTTGTTAAAGGTATTATTGATAGTGAAGATTTACCACTAAATGTAAGCCGTGAGATTCTTCAAGAGAATAAAATCTTGGCAAACATTAAACAGAATGCTACTAAAAAGATTCTTCAAGCAATTAAAAAACTTAAAGATGAGAATGCCGTTACTTTTACCGAGCAGTATAATAAAGTAATAAAAGAGGGAATCTTCCAAGATTATACCAATAAAGCGTTGTTGCTTGATATTGTGAAATATAAAAGCTCAACCGAAGAGGGTATGGTCTCTTTTGCTGATTATGTAAGCCGTGGAGACTCTGAGAAGAAAGAGATTTATTATATCGCGGGTGAAGATGAAAAGGTTTTAAGAAACTCACCACTACTAGAGGCGTATAAAAAAGCAAATATTGAAGTGCTTATTATGGATGACAAAGAGATAGATGAAATAGTAGCTCCATCTATTGGGCAATACAAAGAGTGGAACTTAAAAGATATTACCACAGTAGAGGCTCCTGATTCTAAAACAAAAGAGGAGAAAGAGGTTATTAGTAAAGAGTTTAAATCTTTAACTGATAAAATTGCAGAGGTTCTAGGTAATGAGGTTAAAGAGGTAAAAACAACTTCAAGACTTACCTCAAGCCCATCGTGTGTGGTCAAAGATACCAATGACCCAATGGCAGGTATGGCACACATGTTTGCACAGATGGGTCAGCCTGTTCCAGAGACTCCACTTATTTTAGAGGTGAACCCTGAACACACCATGATTCAAAAATTGGATAAGTTAGAAAACAGTGAATTGTTTGCAGATATGGCGTGGATTTTACTCGATTCTGCAAAACTTTCAGAAGGATTAGAGCCTAAAGATAAGTCTGCTTTTGCTACACGTGTGGCTAAAATAGCAACAGAAGCATTGTAGTTACCTCTCATTTATTTTTGTAGGGTATAGTTTTTACAATAAATATTTTATCAAACTTGGAATCGGAAGGCTTTGCCTCCGTCATTCGGGAGTAAACTCTCCGTTTCCGAAATCAGTTTTGAAAAAAATCAGACCACAAGAGGGTTATATGAAAATAATAGTTAATGGTGAAGACCAAACCGTCAATGAAAACTCTACAATTACAGAGTTAATTGATACACTAGGAATCAAAGTAAGTGTAATGGCAGCTGCTGTTAACATGGAGATTGTTAAAAAAGAGAACTGGAATACACATCAACTTTGTGAGGGTGATAAACTTGACCTTCTTGATTTTGTTGGTGGTGGATAATATTAAAAAAAGGAATAAACAAATGAACAAACATGTAAAAAAGATTTCAAACTATACCATTGTTGGTAGTATGAGTGCCTTGATTATTGCAACATTAACAGGTTGTGGTGATGCCCCTAAAGAAGAAGAGAAACCAGCAGAGCCAACGGTAGCCGAGGCAGTAAAAAAAGAGGGTGCAACCATTACTATTTTGGATGCGAATAAAACCTATAAAATTATAGATGAAATTCCCAGTACCAAAACACGGGTTATCTTACAAGATGAAAATGGAACCGAGCGAATTTTAAGTGATGCAGAACTCGATAAACTGATTAAAGATGAAGAGGCAAAGATTGAAGCAGGTACTTCAGACTTGACCAAATCTCCTGAAACAGTAAGCGACAGTGGTGGAATGGGCTTGGCTGGTACACTTCTTGCAGGAGCTGCCGCTGGTATGTTGGGTGCTGCATTAATGAACAAGCTTTCAAACAATCAGAACTACCGAGAGAACCAAAGACGAAGTTACTCTTCTCCACAAGCCTATTCTCGTTCACAGAGTACTTTTGGAAATAGAAAAGCGGGTGGAATGAGTAGACGAAGTTCAACGGGTGGTGCTACAACAAAAAGTACAACCAGTAGCTCAACACGTTCTGGATTTACACGAAAAAGCTCAACACCTGCAAGTAGTAGTTCATCAACTTCATCTAGCAAACGAAGCTCTAGTTTTGGTGGTTAATCAATGAAGCTTCAACCAATAAAAGTACCTGATAATAAATTTTTAGAAGGTATAGGTTTCTTTTGGCATACCGATCCTGACAGTACCCCTTATGTTGCCAGTGAGATTGTCGAAATAAGCTCTGATGAAGCCGATGCCTATTATGAAGCCTCTAATGAGCTGTATGAGATGTTTGCTGAGGCAGGTGAGTACGTAATTGAGAATGATCTGTTTCATGAGTTGGGTATCCCTTTTAATATTATAGATGCCATTAAAATGAGTTGGGACAATGACATTCATTGGCATCTTTATGGTCGATTTGATTTAGCAGGTGGGCTTGATGGCAAACCAATTAAACTGATTGAGTTTAATGCCGATACGCCAACTGCACTCTTTGAGACCTCTATTTTACAATGGGCAATCCTTAAAGCCAATAATATGGAAGAGAGTCATCAGTTTAATAACTTGTATGAAGCGTTAGGGGATAACTTTAAGCGTTTGATTATGATGGAAGATGATGTTGCAGGATTTGCTGACCATTATGATGGTTGGAAAATTCTCTTCTCTTCGGTTAAAGATAATGAAGAGGAAGAGAGTACGGTAAAACTTCTTCAGACCATTGCGAAAGAGGCAGGATTTAATACGGAGTTTGCCTATATCGAAGATGTTGAGTTCTCGGCAGAAGATGGTATCTTTTATAAGGGTAAAAATTATGAGTATTGGTTTAAGCTCTACCCTTGGGAAGATATTGCCATTGAAGAGAGTGATTTAGCAATGCTCTTAACACAGATTATAGAGAATCAAAAAGCGATTATTTTGAATCCTGCGTATACTCTAATGTTTCAATCTAAAGCATTTATGAAGATTTTATGGGACTTATACCCAAATCATCCTCTGCTTTTAGAGACAAGTCTTGAGCCACTTAAAGGAATTGCCCAAGTTGAAAAGAAAATCTTTGGACGAGAGGGAGCGAACACCATTATTGTTGATAAGAATGAAAAAGTCATCGAAGAGCGAGATGGTGAGTATGGAGAGTTCCCTTCGGTATTCCAAGAGTATGTAGAGTTACCAACCGACAGCAAAGGAGAGAGCTACCAAGCAGGTGTCTTCTTTGCCTATGAAGGGTGTGGGCTTGGATTTAGACGAGGTGGTCTGATTTTAGACAACTACTCTAAGTTTGTGGGGCATCGAGTTGTCACCAAGTGAGATTAAAATATTTAAATCACTATCCTGAACACCTACAAAATCAAATCAGAGAGCTTATCAAAAAAGATAAGCTCTCTGGCTATATTCTTTCAAAATATCCTAAAAAACATACTTTTCAAACCGATAAAGCACTCTATAACTATACCCAAGAGTTTAAAGCTCAATTTCTAAAAAAGCAGACCCTATCCAAAGTTATTTATGATGGTAAAATCAATATCATCCATCATGCACTAGGCGTTCATACCTTCATCTCACGGGTACAAGGTGGAAAGCTCAAAGCCAAAAATGAGATACGCATCGGCACACAGTTTAAAAATATGCCTGAAGAGTTTCTTAGAATGATAGTATTACACGAATTGGCACATTTTAAAGAGAAAGAGCATAACAAGGCTTTTTATAAATTTTGTATCTATATGGAGCCTCGTTATCATCAGTTAGAGTTTGATTTAAGAGTTTATTTGACACAAGTAGAGAGGTTAGGTGGATTGTATTAATCTCTTCTAAGCACCATAAAATAAACCACAGGAATAATAAAAAGCGTCAACACAGCTGAAGAGAGAACCCCACCAATCATCGGCGAAGCAATCCTCTGCATCACCTCGCTACCAACTCCATCGATATACATAATCGGAATCAACCCACCCAAGATAGCAAAAACGGTCATCAGTTTAGGACGCACACGCAAAACAGCCCCCTCATAGATAGCCTCTTTCAGATTTTCAGTAGTTCTATCTTTCACTTTTTCTACAGCCTCTTCCAAGTAAATAATCATCACAATAGCCGTTTCAGTTGCTACTCCAATAAGAGATAAAAATCCAACAATCACAGCAATTGAAAAGTTAAAATTCAACATATCCACATAGATTATTCCCCCAACCGTAGCAAATGGCAGGGTTAAAAAAACGATTAGAGCATTTCGCATACTCTGTAGCCCCATGTAGATAAGTATAAAAGTAACAAAAAGTGTAATAGGTACAATAAAAAGAAGTCGCTCCATTGCCGATTCAAGATACTCACTCTCTCCTGCCCACTCAAAGTAGTAGCCTGTTGGTAGTTTGAGGTCAGCCAAGAGTTTAGCTCCCTCTTTTTTATAGGCTTGTGAAGTTGTTCCTTGATTTGGGGTGATATAGATAAAGATAACTTTTTTACCCTTTTCAGCTTTTAGAATAGATGGGGCTTCTTTATAATATAGTTTGGCAAAAGTTTTGAGTGGTGCGTAACCATACGGTGTTTTGATGCGTATATTTCCAATGCTAGTTACATCAGCCCTATTGCTCTGTTCATATCGCACCGAGATAGGGTAGCGTTTGATTCCCTCGTAGAGTGTGGCGACCGTCATCCCTCCTACTCCGTTTGAGATGGTATCTAAGATTAGGTTTTTATTGATGCCGTATTCGGCTATTTTGGCATCATTTAGGTCGATATTAAGATAATAGCCAGAGTTTGCTTTGTCGGCAAAAACAGATTGTGTCCCTCCGTAGGCTTTGAGTCGTTGCTCTATTTTTTTGGCGTAAATGGCTAACTCTTCGCTGGTGTCTCCATAGAGTTTGATACCAAGTGGAGTACGAATTCCAGAGAGCAACATGTCTATTCGCCCACGGATAGGGTAAGTCCATGAGTTGGTGAGTCCTTTTATCTGTAGGGTTGATTCCATTTCGTTTAGCAATTTCTCATAAGTCATCCCCTCTCGCCATTCGCTTTGAGGTTTGAAGGTAATAATCGTCTCTATCATCGAGAGTGGTGCTGGGTCAGTGGCTGTGTCGGCTCTTCCTGCTTTTCCAAACACGGTAGCGATTTCAGGGAAATTCTCTTTTAGAATCTTGTCTGTTTTTTGGGTTAACTCTTTTGCCATGTCGATTCCGATTCCGTAAGGGGTGACGGGCATGTACATATAGGTCTGCTCATTGAGTGGTGGCATAAACTCCCATTTCTGTTGCTGATAAATCCAAACCCCATAGACCACAAATCCTACAAGCACAAAAGGAACAAGATAACGCAGATATAACGCACCTTTGAGCAGTGGAGAGTAGAGCCATATAAAAAATCGATTTATCCAATTGCGTCTTTCATCCAAGATTTTACCACGAACGAGATAGACCATCAAAATCGGCACAAGGGTAATAGAGACTATTGCCCCTGTTAACATTGCAAAGGTTTTGGTGTAGGCTAAGGGTTTAAATAATGCTCCCTCTTGACCAGAGAGTGCAAAGATAGGCAAAAATGAGACCACAATAAGCATCAACGCAAAAAAGATAGGTCGCCCCACCTGCTTGGACGCATCAAGGATAAGTCTAACTCGCTCTTCTCCTTCTAAAACTCCTTCATAAGCCTGTATCTTTTTATGCACATTTTCCACCATCACGATAGAGGCATCTATCATCGCCCCAATGGCTATGGCAATCCCTCCAAGTGACATAATATTGGACTCCACCCCTGCCCACAACATCCATAAAAAAGTAATCGCAATGGTAAGTGGAAGTGTGATAATAATAATCAGGGCTGAACGAAAATGCAAAAGAAAAAGCAGAACAATCACCAAAACCACAAGAGACTCCTCCATAAGCGTATGGGTCAAGGTATCTATCGCTTTGGTAATAAGGTCGCTTCGGTCATAAGTCGTTATCAACTCTACATCATCCAATTTTATCGCTTCAAGTTTCGCTTTTATCTCTTGAATCACAGCGTAAGCGTTCTCTTTGTAACGCACAATTACAATGCCACCGACCACTTCGCCTTGACCATTTAAATCTGCCATTCCACGGCGATAGCTTGGTACAATATCAACATAGGCAACATCTGAAACCCTTAGAGGATTCCCCTCACGGTTTTTGATAACGATATTGCCCAAATCTTCTACCGACTTGGCGTAACCTCTAGCTTGGATAATCTGCTCATAGCCATTCTCTAGGATAATCCGACCTCCACGGTCTTGGTTGTTGCTCTTGATGGCTTTGATAATATCTTGGATACTTAGCTCTTGCTCGACCAATTTTGCTTCATTGATGGTCACCTGATAGTTCTTCTCAAACCCACCAATAGTCGCCACCTCACTCACTCCATTGATACCCAAAAGAGCGTATTTGTAGTAGTATTGTTGTAGGTCATAAAGCTCGGATAGGTCTTTGGTCTGTGAGGTCAAAGCGTACTCATAAACCCACCCAATCCCTGTGGCATCGGGTCCCATCTTGACCTGTGCCGTCTTTGGAAAGGTCGGCAAAAGCTCATTAATCTTCTCGGCAACCCTATCACGAGAGAAATAAATATCATGCCCCTCTTCAAAGATAACATAGACCAACGCGTTCTCAAACGAGCTAAAAGCACGAACCGTCTTCGCCCCTGCTACGGACATCAGGGCATTGGTAAGTGGATAGATGATTTGGTCTTCTATCAGTTGAGGAGACTGCCCTTGCCACTTGACCGAGACGATGATTTGTGGAGGAGTTAGGTCAGGCAAGGCATCTAGTGGAGTTTTTTTGATAGCCCATAGAGAGGCTAGTAGGAGTAGTAGAGTGATGGCGATAATGAGGAAACGGTTTTTGTATGAGAAGTTTATGGTTTTTTCTATCATTGGGGACTCCTGTTTATCTATAGGAGTAGTTTAGCTTTTATTTTGTGTAGGGTGTGTGGAGGAAAGCATTATTTTATGCCAATTTTATTAACGGTGCGTTGGAAACAGCACCCTACTTTTTAAATAATTGCATTTTTCATCTATATATCCTTTTTTGTTTTTATGTATTACAAGTGTAACACAACATTCATTAGGAAGTCAAAATATAAATAGAGATAGTTCACTTAATATCTACTATTCCAAAAGAGCATCAATCCTCTCTTTTATATGAGAAAAATCTGATAATTTATCAATAATATAACCATAAGTCTGCTCTTCATCTGCATGAAGTGTCATACCTTTGTCAATAAAGAGTAGGCTTGGTATCTGCTTCTCTTTGATTTTATCACTAAAACTTCGGTGTAGTATGTCGCTCTCGCTTCTATCAATTAGGGTGGTTTTATATTGGTGTATATTCATCATGCGTTTAAATTCGGCAATGTTATTTACCACATCAACACTGTAATCCAATCTTTTTAAAATGGATGACATAATTTTGGCTTCGATGGGTTTCTCTTTATAGAGTAAAATATCTCTGTTCATTCTTTTTGTGGTCTCGGATTGAACCCGACTGGTTGAGTAGAACTGCTTTAAGACCGAAATAAACTTATTTAAATCAATTGGTTTTGGAATGTACTCATCCATCCCTTCACTTAAATAACGCTCTCTGTCCCCCTTAAGAGTATTGGTGGTAACGGCTACAATAGGGGTGTGTGCCAAGTTGTTCTCTTTTTCATACTTTATAATGGCTTTGGTTGCCGATACGCCATTCATAATGGGCATCTGTATGTCCATAAAGATAATATCATACTGGTTTTTCATGTACATCTCTACCCCTATTTTTCCATTATCGGCGCCATCTGAATAAATTCCTAAATTTTCTAATGTACGTATAATCAATTTTTGATTAATGGGGTTGTCTTCTACGACCAATGATTTCAGACCATAAAACATCTGTGATTGATCCTCCTTTAGCTCTTCTCTATTTTCAGATACCCTCTCAATAGAGTTAAGAACTTTTGTAAAGCCAATTGGTTCGTAAAATACTTGGGTAAAAATGGGTGCAATATCCAAAATTTCATCTCTTCGTTTCAAAGTCGTTACCAAAACAATCTGACTCTCAGCACTGTGCTGTGCAACAATACGCTTTAACTCTGCCTTATCTATCTCATTACAATGAATATAGAGTACATCAAAAGAGTGAGAAAGGGCATCTTTACACTCTATAAATGTTCTGAAACGCTGTAATTTAACCTCTTTAAATGAGGTAAGATATTTCTCTAAATAGATGTCTGAATTTTTAGATTGAAGTGTGGTGGGTGTGTAAAGTGCAACCCTTAAAGTTTTTATACGATACTCTTTGTTCATTTTTTTTTGAGCCATCTCTAAAGAAAAAGAGAGCCGACTCCCCTGCCCTAATTCACTCTTTAACTCTAAAACACCCCCCAATACACGCACCAAACGGGTCGCAATGGTCAAGCCCAAACCTGTACCACCATACTGACGTATACTGCTACTGTCTCCTTGGGTAAAGGCATCAAAAACACGCTCTTTCTGCTCGTCACTAATTCCAATGCCTGTATCATGAACAGTAAATTGAACGCTTACCTGACCCTCTTTTATCTCTGATTTTTCAATAACCACATTAATCTTGCCACCATATGGGGTAAATTTAATCGCATTTGAAATTAAATTAATTAATACCTGTTTAATTTTTTTATAATCACTCTGGACATATAAAAAAGCAAATGCAGGGTCAATCCAAAGCGAAAACTCAATCTCTTTTTTAGAAGCCTCTACGGCATAGGTCTCAATTACATTTTCAAACTCATCAATAATATTAAAATAGACTTTTTCAAACTCAATCCGACCACTCTCTATTTTTGAAATATCCAAAATATCATCCACAATTCCAATTAAATCTTCGGAACTTTTACGAATGGTCTGAACAAACTCTAACTGCTCACTGTCAAGTTTGGTTGACTTTAGAAGCTTGGTAAAGCCCATCACTCCATTTAAAGGGGTACGAATCTCATGAGAAATATTTGAAAGAAAAATACTTTTTGTGCTGTTTGCTTCATCGGCTAAACGCTTACTCTCTTGGAGTTCATTAATCATATTGGAAATCAAAGGATAAATCTCGGTATGGTCTCGTTGATTTAACATTAGTTTAAACTGCTCTACTTTTTTATTATCAGAAGAGAGTTTAATATCTTCGAGCAACTTCTCTAACGCCCCAATATTATCGGTTGTGGCTAAAAAGAAGTAATCTCTTTTTAACCACATAATCAATAAAGAGAGAAGAAGCACAATCGCAGAGACCAACATAATAATTTTATGTTCATAACTCTTCTCAATTCCTTGTACCGAAGTAATTATCTCATGATAATCACTGTATGATGTATAAAGTATTAATGTTGAAGTGGTCACAAGCACCGCAAAAACAAACCATGTAATCAACTCTAAACCTCTCTGTTCCCATATACTCTTCATATGTCATCCCCCTTGGTGTCTCTATTCTAAATTATAGCTTAGCTATGGTTAGACAACCTTTAGTTAAGCTTAAGTTTATTTCTAATTTTTTTTATTACATACAATTTAATCTGTATGCTATTCGAGCGTAAACGCTTCATTTTTAAACCACCTCTTACAATCTTCTACATCTAATACCTTGATTCTCTTTTTATTCCTAAAATATGAAACAGTCAAAGCAGTCAATTGTCGATTATGTGAAAGATTATTTACCTTGGAGAGTTCATTATGAGAAAGGAGTGGGAATTACAGCTGGAAGCACCAAGTACCCATATTTCTAAGTAACCCCTATAAAAAAATTATTTAAATAACTTATTTAAACTTCTTATAAACTTGAGTATGTTTTCCTAACATAAGCAAATTCAAATATTTTTTATCAACTTTAAAAATTAAAAGCCAATCTCCTTTAAGATGAAGAGACTCAAAAGCTTTCATATTTCCTTTTAAAAGATGTCTTTTAAATTTTTCATCAATCTCTCGCTCATTTTGAAGGTCTGTAATCATTATCTTCAACAGTTCAAAATCTTCTACACTATAAAGACCACTCTTTTTATCTCGTGCAATATCTTTCTTAAAAGCTTTTTCAATCTTTATCTCTAGCACACTAAATTCCTAAATCGTCAAAAAGAGCATCCGTTGTTTTATAAGTTTGAGTATTCTTATTGATCTTTATATTTTCTAGCCTAGTTTTTAATTCTTCACTTGGAAGTGTTAAATCAAATGGAATACCTTTTTCCATAACTACTTTTGCTAAAAAAATATTAACAGCATCTCCAAAACTCAAACCAAACCTTTGAAAAATCTCTTTTGCTTCGTTATAAAATACATCTTCTACTCTTACACTTGTTTGAATCTTCATAGTTTAATACCTTTATGATAGTTTTAAAATAATTATACTCCATTTGGTGTATTTTGTCAATCTATAATTTAACCTCAAAGAAAAGTGGCTATTCATAGCACGGTAGTTTAAAGTCGGGTGTACACACAGCGACTTCGAGAATATAAATTGTATATACAGAAACGATGGCTTTCTAGTTTTAGGTTTAAAACGGATATAATCTTTTCATTCAGAGTCTATAAATCAAAGGTAAATCACTATGTATCAACGAGAATTTGAAAATCTTTTGCGAACCAATCCCCCTAGAGCCATACTGCTTTATGGAGAGAATCATTATCTTATAAGCACCTATGTTCAACACTATATCAACACCACCCATGCCAAAGAGTCACTGCGAACTGAATATTTTGATGAGTATAATTTTAACGGTGCCAAAGCCTACCTCTCACAAAGTTCACTTTTTGGAGGCACGAATCTACTGCTTATTAAAAGAGATAAAAAAATAGCCAAGAAAGAGCTAGATAGCCTTATTGAGTTGGTCAATAAAAATAGTGACAACTACCTTATTTTTGAATATTTGGGTCTAGCTAAAGATGCCAAGAGTCTTCAAAACGCTTTTTCACCCAAAAAAGGTGCCAATTGGGTTCGTCTGTTTGAACCCAACTTACACGAAAGTATTCAGATGCTACAAAAAAAAGCCAAATATATTGGTCTGGATATTGAACAATATGCCCTGCAACACCTTATGCACCTGCTCAATAACAATCTGGCTCTTTGTGCTAACGAACTTAATAAGTTGGCAATACTCGGAGAGAAAGTAACCTCTAAAGATGTTGATAGGTTGGTCTACTCTACTGCACCACTCGCCATAGAACAACTGCTCATAGAGTTATTTGAAAAAAAACCTGTTATTGATATGCTTAGCAGACTGCTCGAATTGGGTGTTGATGAGTTTACGATACTCCGTTCCACCCAATTTTTTGTTAATCAAATATTTCTATTTCATGCCCATATGAAGCTTTATGGACATATTGATTCAAAAGCCATTTTGGGTTATAAACTTCCTAAACAGATAGAGGAGCAAAAGGCTACTTTGGCACTTAAGGTAAGAAGCCCTGCCCTACTCAAAATATTTGAACACCTCTTAGAGGTGGAACTTCAACTCAAAAACAGCCCCTCTTCCAACAGAGAACTGCTCCTTTATGGGGCATTTATTAGGCTACAGAGTTATCTATGATGCCTCTCCTACTCCCATCATATCATCGACCGTGCGTTTAATCCGATTAAAGTCGGTCACCTTATCTGAAACATGGGTATACGCCTCGGTATCACTTGAAAGCACATTAAGATTGCCATCTACAAAGAGTAGACTGGGTATTTTTTTAAGTTTAATCTTTTCGGTAAGGTTGTTGTGAATCGTATCACTGTGTACTCTGTCTAAAAGAATACTTTTATAACTGTGAATATCCATCACTTTTTTAAGCTCTTCAATATTATCTGCCACATCTACACTGTAACCCAATTTTTCTAAAATAGCACCAATAATCTTTCCTTCGGTTGCTGTCTCTTTATAGAGTAAAATATCTTTAGAGCTGTTTTTAAGTAGATTGGTGGTGGGGAAAAATTTCTT
Organism: Sulfurovum sp. UBA1140; assembly: GCA_002311915.1. GTDB lineage: Bacteria > Campylobacterota > Campylobacteria > Campylobacterales > Sulfurovaceae > UBA1140. The sequence goes on from DCAF01000040.1 coordinate 56,672, forward strand.
TAAGACCTCAATAAATTTTTTTAAGTTAATCGGCTTAGATATATATTCATCCATCCCCTCGGCTAAAAAGCGTTCTCGATCTCCTTTTAAGGCATTGGCCGTTACAGCAATAATTGGTACATGCTTTAATTTATGCTCTTTTTCATACTTTAAAATCGCTTTGGTTGCATCCACACCATTCATCACAGGCATCTGTATGTCCATAAAAACAACATCATAGCTGTTTTCCATACGCATCTGCAGACCCACCTCTCCATTCTCGGCAATTTGAGAATGAATACCAATATTTTTCAATGTATGTTGAATCATCTTTTGATTAATTGGATTGTCCTCGACCACAAGTGCCTCTAGATTATTAAATTGATACCCCTCTTCTTTTCTCTTCTGTGGTGAATTTAAGGTATCTCCTTTCTCTAAAATCTCTAAAGACTTCTCTATTTTTGAGAAAGTAATGGGTTCATAAAGTATATGAGAAAATTTTGAAGAGATGTCCAGAATTTTATCCCGTTTATTAAGCTTGATTACCAGAACAATCTGACGCTTTCTATGATGTTCCATAATTTTATTCAACTCTTCTCTATCTATTTTATCATAATGAATAAAAAGTACATCAAAAACAGATTGACTCTTCATACACGCCTCGAATGTTTTAAAACGCATAATCGACAAATCTTTAAAAGAGAGTAGATAATCTTCTAAATAGAGGTCAGAATCTTTATTTTGAACATCACCCGAGGCATATATTGCCATATTCATCGGTTTAAAATTATACCCTCTATCAATACTCTGTTGAGCCATCTCTAGTGTAAAAAAGAAACTGCTTCCTTCATCTGTTTTACTCTCTAAAGTTAATGCTCCCCCCAATATTTGAACCAAACGTGAAGAGATGGTCAAGCCCAACCCTGTACCACCATATTTTCGGTTGGTACTGCTGTCTGCTTGAGTAAAGGCTTCAAACACCTTATCTTGATTAGATTTGCTAATTCCAATACCTGTATCTTTTACTGTGAATTTAACCGAGAGTTGCTCTTTTTTCACAGCAACTTTTTCGATAATCACATCTATACTTCCACCTTTTTTTGTAAACTTAACGGCATTTGAAATTAAATTCACCAAAACCTGTTTAATTTTTCCAGGGTCACTTTTGAGTAACAACGAAGCAAAAGAGGGGTCAATCCAAAGTGAAAAATCAATATCTTTTTTAGAAGCATTGGCAGAGTAGGTCTCAATCACATTTTCAAACTCTTCCATTGGGTTAAAGAATACCTCTTCTAACTCGACACTGCCACTCTCTATTTTAGAGATGTCTAAAATATCATTCACAATCACAATTAAATCTTCAGAGCTTTTACGAATCACCTGCACAAAATCCTCTTGCTCTGCATTTAAATTTGTAGATTTTAAAAACTTGGTAAACCCTACTATCCCATTAAGTGGTGTACGAATCTCATGAGACATGTTCGCTAAAAAAAGACTTTTTGTTCGATTGGCATCATCAGCCAACTCTTTACTCTCTTGTAGTTCTCGTATCATATCAGACATTAGAGCGTAAATCTCTGCACTATTTTTCTTTTGAACCAGCCCTTTAAAATAATCAAGCTTCTCTTCAGTAGAGGAGTTCTCCATATCGCACAACAGTGTTTCTAAATTCTCGTTCTCTATCTTAAGGTATTTTAAAAAGTGTCGTCTTCTATAAAAGATAAAAAGTATGGTTAAAAACAGTACCAAAAAAGAGGTCAGAACCAACATCTGTTGCTCTTGTACACGATAAACCATCTCTCCTTCTAGGTAGAGTTGTGATAGTGAGCTATCTGTCAAACTGCTATGCTGTTGATAGGATTGAAACATTGTATAACTCGAGCCAATAATTAATACAATATATGTAATTAAAATGCTTAATTCTAATTTACTCTTCTTCATGACAAAATCCTAATTAAAATTTAAAATTTTTATTAAATTAATTATATCTTAGTTTTAATTATAGTTTAATTATTTAA